>NZ_JBVKBI010000030.1:0-82263 GCF_055639035.1 Streptomyces sp. NPDC107654 | reverse complement strand
GCGGGCCAGGACTGGATCACCATCGTGGAAGGCGACGAGACGGCCGAGCCGATCGACGTCGCGGGCTGCCTGCGGACCCAGATGCAGCGGGCCGACCTGCGTACCGGTGAACTCCAGGCCCACGTGGAGGACCTCGCGCGCGGCGCGGTCCTGACCGCCGACAACGGCACCGCGTTCCGCGTGATCCGCAACCCGCAGTACCGGGGCTGACCCCCACACCCGGCGGGGTGGACGGGGCGGGAATCCCGCCCACCCCGCCGGACCCATCACCGAAAACCTCAACGAAAGGCATCCCTCGTGGACTTCGAAAACCTGGACCGCATCCCGCTGGACGGCACCACCGCGGAGCTGCGGCCCGCGTTCAACCCGATCCTTGGGACCTACGCCGTCCAGCTCTGGGAGGACGGCAAGCCCCACGACATCCACGGCCTGACGGACAACTTCCGGCACGCCGAGCAGCCGCTGGAGGCGATCGACGCCTTCCTCGCCGAGCGCGGTGTCCGCGCCCTCACCGGCGACGAGGCCGTGCTGCTGTACGCCGGTCTCGTCCAGGCCAGGGGCGGCTCGGACTGGCTGATGCTCCAGCCGGACGTCACCGGCTCTTGCCTGGACGCCGCGTCGGAGCCCCTGAGCGTGCTGACCTGCACCGCCGTCAGCCCCGCGACGCACGCCGTCCCCCTCGTTTGCCGCGAGTACGCGCTGTCCAGCGCCGTCGCCCGGATGGGCGAGGTGATCGGCACGCACCTAGAGCGCGGCGGCAGCGGGTGGGTCGCGATCCGTATCGCGGACGGCGGCAGTGATGGCGAGCTGTACGACGACTACGAGGACGCCTGGACCGCCCAGGATCACCCGGAGGGCTGCACGTACCTCCCGATCTCGCCGCTGTTCCCCTGGACGCCCCGCATGTGCGAGGAGCACCTGGAGTTCATGACCCACCTGCGGCACGGGTGCGTGGCGTACGGCGTCCCGACCTGCCACTGACCTGTGGCCGCCGCCGGTGACGCGGGCGGGGGCGGGAATCTCCGCCTGCGTCACCGGATCGGCCCCCGACACCGATCAACCTCAACGAAAGGCCCACCACGTGACCGCTCTCCAGCAGATCTCCCCCGACGATCAGGCGGTGACGGCTCCGCTGGTCCAGCTCGGAGCCGAGGGTGTCCAGTGCCTGCCCAGCTGGGACGGCAGCGCCGACTACGTTGCCGTCCCGCTCGCCGACGGTGCGACGATCCGCTTCACCGGCACCACTCGGCCTGACGCGGACGGTGTGAGCGACGACGTCAGCATCGATCACGCGGTCCGGATCCACGAGAGCTGGCGGGCGGAGGTTCACCACCCCGTCGACGGCACGACCGAGCTGTACGACTCCCATGGCCGCCGACTGTCGTTCGACCAGGACACCGCGGCCCTTGTCGCCGC
Source organism: Streptomyces sp. NPDC107654 (assembly GCF_055639035.1). Taxonomy (NCBI): domain Bacteria; kingdom Bacillati; phylum Actinomycetota; class Actinomycetes; order Kitasatosporales; family Streptomycetaceae; genus Streptomyces; species Streptomyces sp. NPDC107654. The sequence continues at coordinate 80,847 of NZ_JBVKBI010000030.1, read as the reverse complement.
CATCGTCCGGTGTCTTCCCCGGCACGGCGGCAGCGTCCCGGGCGGTCCGGCGGAGCCCGACCCGCACGCCCGGTCCGGTAACTGATCTGCGGCCGCCGGTGACGCGGGCGGGGGCGGGAATCTCCGCCCGCGTCACCGGACCGGCCGCCCGACACCGATCAACCCTCAACGAAAGGCAGAGCATGACCACCACGACCCTGGCGTACCGACTGGGCGAACCGGACTGGGAGCGCCGCTACCCCGTCCTGATCGGCGAGAGCACCGTGATCGGCGCGGTTTTCCGCTGGCACCGCGACTGGCTCACCCTCACCAGCGAGGGGGAGCGCAACCTTGGCCGTCCCGAGAAGGGCCGTCGCGGCGTCCCCCAGGCGGCCGCGCAGGCGGCGGCCGAGCAGGTGGCCGCCGAGTACGCGGCCGGTCGCATCACGGCCATGACCCTCGCGGACGTGACGGCCGCCGTGCCGGTGCTGGACGGCGACGTGCCACTGCTGCACCCCCGGATGCCGGAAACCCCCCGCAACATCGAGACCGCACAGCAGGTCATGGCCGCACTGACGCTGCACCGCTGGAAGCCGTACACCGGCTTTCCCGGCAGCGACAACCCGTGGTGGCAGGAGTGCGAGCTGTGCGGTTGGCAGGGCCCGCGCTACTGGTCGCACCAGCGTGGTCGCAACGGCGAACTGCCCAGCACCTTCCGGCACCCGGCGTCAGCCGAGTTCGGGGCGCCCGCCGGGTGCATCGGTGACGCCAAGGTCCGCGAGCTGATCGCCGCCTACGGTCAGTAGCTCCGCCCGCCACTCGCCCGGCCAGCCGGGCCCGGATCACCCGGGCCCGGCTGGCCACTGGCCGTGGGGATGCCGCCGCACGACCAACGAGCCGGCGGGGCGCCGGCCGGAGACGCAAGGCGGCCGACGGGGCGCAAAAGCGTGGGAATCCCGTCGGCCGCAGCGGCCCGGCCACCGAGGGCCCTCAACAGGCCACCAACCGAGCACGCCAACATGGTAGACGCGTCCCGCACACACCTAGGAGTAGCCCCCATGAAGACCATCGACGGCCGCGTGTACGCCACTCGGGCCGAGCTGTCCGAGCGTGCCGGGTACAAGGGGGACGCCACCCTGCGCGCCCTGTGGACGGACCGTGAGGACAACGGGCACCCGCCCGCCCGCCGGATCGACCGCGTCCTGTACTGGGACGTGGAGGAGTGGGAGCGCTGGTTCACCGCCTATCAGCGGCAGCACAACGGCGTCGACTACAGCGGCAGCCCCGACGAGGAGCTGCCCCCGGCCGGCCAGGCCAAGGTGCTCGGAATCGACGTCAGTGCGATCAGCCACTACCGCGACAACCCGCCGCCCGGGTGGCCCGCCCCCGTGCGCACCGAGGAGCTGGAGAGCGGTCGGGTACGCGAGTACCGCACCCGGCGCCAGCTGTGGGAGTACGCCGATTCCCGCCCGCGGGCCGGAGCGGCCGGCCGCCCGCCGGCGAAGGGGCCGGACCCCCGCATCGCCCTGGCGGTCGAGGCCCTCGCCGCCGAGCCCGGCCGGAAGGCGGGGGAGACCGCCAAAGCCCTCGCCGAGCAGTACGGAGGCCACTGGACCACCTGGAGGGCAGCCGTCACTGAGGCCCGCAGGCAGGGCTGACCGGCGGCCGGAACGCGCCCGGCCAGCCCCGCCCCGACCGGGCGGACGCTGGCCGCCGGTGCGCCCGCGAGAAGGTCAGGAAACCTGCCCTGATCTGCGGCTTCACCTTGACCTATACCCCAAAACTTGATTGAATTAGCAGTGTCGGACGGGGCGGGAATCCCGGACCGGCACCACCGAGAAGCCTCAACGATCAAGGACAGAACGCATGGACGAGACCCAGCCGGGGGAGCCGACCCCGCAGACCTGCCTCCGGGTGGCCCGCGAGGCCGCCGCCCTCGCCGTCGCCGCGGCGGACGAGGCGATGAACGCCGTGTGCCGCAGCCGCTCCGGCAACACCGCCCGCCTGGAGGAGATCATGCACGCGGCACACGGGGAGGCCGTCGAGGCCGAGGGGCACGCCGCCCGGGCGGAGCAGTGGGCGGCCGACCCGGAGATGCCGGACAGCGCGCTGCGCCACTGCGCCCGCGGCGCCGTCGACCACGCCGTGCGCGCCCAGGAGGCGGCCGGGGTCGAGGTGACGGCCGCGGCCCTGCGGGCCGCCCTGCAGCGCAGGCTCACCGCCCAGGAGTACGCCCAGCTGGAGAGCGCGCGGCGCCGCGCGGAGGCCGAGCAGGAGGCCGCCGAGCGGGCCGCGACCGGCATGGACAGCGACAACCGCCACCTGGCCCGGATGAACGCCTTCCTCGCCGAGCGCACCGTGCCCGGACTCGGCTGGAGTGCCGGGCACGTCCGGGTCCTGGAGGCCGCGGAGACCGGCCGCCTGTACTGGCGCGACGGACAGGCCCGGCAGGCCGCCACGCGCGGCGTGTGGAGCGGCGGCCGCAGGGTCCACCGGGACCGGACGCAGGCCCTGCGTGTCGCCGGGTTCCTCACCGCGGCCGCCGCTTCCGACGGCGCCCAGGTGCTCGTGCCCACCCCGATGGGCCAGGTCGCACTGGAGCTTGCGCGGCTGTACCCGGCGGGCCTGTACGACAGTGACGCGGCGGCGTACGAGGCCCGGTACGCCCGCGTCGCGAAGCAGTACAAGCGCAGGGACGACAAGAAGTCCGCCGCCCGCCGCCTGCCCGCCCTGGAGTACGGCGCGGTGGGCCGGTACCGGCGGCCGGTGACGCTCGCCGAGCAGGAGGGGCGCGCCGCACGCGAGGCGGTCGAGCAGTGGGAGGACGAGGGCGGCTACTGCCCCGGCGTGCACACGCCCCGCCCCGCCGCCGAGGACCAGGTCGCGTCCGCGCCGGCGGCGGCCGCCGAGGCCGCCCCACCGGCACCGGCTGCGGACGAGCTTCCCTGGCCTCCCGGGGTGCGGCTGGTGTCGCTGATGTCCACCCGCTACCGGGACTGGTGGGGGCTGGAGTGCGGCCGGTGCGTGCCCGGCGTCAGCGCCCCGCTGCCCGGCAAGTGGGACGACAAGGGCGACGCTCGGATCGCCGCCTACGCGCACTACGACGAGGCCCACCGCCCGGCCGACGACCTGCTCACCGAGCAGGAGATCGCCGAGGTGGAGCGCTGGCCGCTGTCGGACGCGCAGCGCACCGTGCTGCACTGGGCCGAGCACGCCGAGCTGGCCGAGTTCGACGACGGGTTTTGGGCCCTGGACTGCGTCCCGGACCGCTGGGACGTCAATAAGCGCGTGGCCCGCGCGCGGGTGACCGGACTGTGGGCGGCCGGGCTGCTGGACGTGCACCTGGACAGCTCCGGCCGCCGCCTCGTGCAGTCGCAGACGGCACGCCGGGTGGTCCGCCTGCTGGGGCGCGCGGAGCGCCAGGGCGTCGCCGAGCCCGCAGCGAAGGACGCCAAGCTCACCCCGCTCCCCAAGCGCAGCGGCGGCTACCCGTTGCTGTCCGAGGGGCGCTTCTTCAAGGGCGAGCAGCGGCCCGCCGACAACGCGGCCCCGGCGGAGCCCGCCGCCGCCCCCGCGGCCGCCGAGACGGCCCCGCCGGCGGCCGCCGCGGTGCGCGCCGAGCAGCCCCTGCTGCGGCGCCTGTTCGCCCCGCGCGCCGCCCGCGAACAGCGCCCCGCGGATGGCCTCCGCACGGTCATCCGGCGGCCCCAGCGGGTGCTCACCCACGAGGAGCGCGAGCGGGTACGAGGCACGGCCCTGCTGAACCTGCAGGGCGCCCTGATCATGGGCATCACCGACCCGGTGCCCAACGCCTCGCCGATGCCGGAGGAGGCGGGCGCGTGGGTGCGCGAGCACGTGTGGCCCGAACACTTCCAGCAGATCGAGCGCAAGTACCCGCACGGCTTCGCGCGCTGGAGCATGTGCGAGCGGGGCACCTGCTGGAACTGCCTCTCCGGGCGGTGCGACCTGTGCGTCCACCGGCAGAAGGGCGGCCCGCACGTCGACGGCAACCTGGACTCGGTGACCAACCACCAGGGGCGCACCGTCGCCCGGCTCATCCTGCGGCCCGGCGGCGAGCCGTGCGTGTGGTGGTGCCGGTGCGCGTGCCCCAAGGACGACCCCGCTCCGGCCCGGCCGACAGTGAAGGCGAACCCCGCTCCGGCCGCTCCGCCAGCGGTGCCCGCGCCCGCTCCGGCACCGGCCGCGACGCCGGTTCGGGCACCGGAGGAGGGAGCCCTGCAGGCCGCCTTGTGGTGACGCGGGGGGCTCCGCCCGCCCGCACCCCCCGACCCTCTCTCGGAGGGGGCGGGGGGACGCGTGCCGACCTCGCGGTGAGTGGGTGGTGCAGGCGGTGGGCGGCCGGGGGACTCCCTCCCCGGACGGGCACCCGGAGGGGACCACAGCCCGCGCCGGGCCGCCAGGCCAAGCCGCCTGCGGCGGTCGCCTCCGGCGAGCCCGGCACCCCGACGCGGCCCGCGGTCGGCTGACGCCTGCCCGACCGAGGAGGGAGCCCCCCGACCGGGACGGTCGTACGGCGTCCCGACGCCGGGGCGGAAACGGCATGTGACCTGCGCAAACACCTTGACGCACCCCCTAAAACTTGATTGAATTAGCAGTGTCGGACGGGGCGGGAATCCCGGACCGGCACCCACCGAAGAACCTCAACGATCAAGGACAGGGCGCATGGGCGAGGTGCACGACACCGCCGCGGTGACGGATGAGGAGGGACGCCCGTACGCGCATGGCTTCAAGCCGGCGGTGTACGAGTGGGACGGCTGGACGTGCGAGGACGACTGCCCCGTGTGCGAGACCGGCGCGGACTGCGCCGACTGCCGGGAGTGCACCGACTTCGCGTTCCCCTACCCGCCGCACTGGGCGCGCACCTGGCAGGAGGGCGAGCCGGAGCGCGGCATCGAGGCCTTCGGTGGACCGGGCGGCATGTCGGCCGGGCGCGATTTGGTCGACGGCGGCGGCGACTGGGTGCTCATCGAGCAGAACCGGGACGCCGCGGCGACGGCCCGGGCGGCCGGTCACTGGGTGGTGGAGGCGGACATCAGGACGCTGGACCCCCGCCACCCCGTCCTGCGCGGTACCCGTCGCTTCCACGGCTCGCCGCCCTGCCAGACCCTCTCCGACGGGGGTCTGCGGTCCGCCTGGAACAGCCGCGAGATCTCCGAACTCCAGAGCATCATGTGGCAGGCGTCCGAGGCGTTCGGCTTCCTGGAGGTCGATGACCTGTGCAGCCTCTACGGCGGCCCCCATCACTACTACGGCGACGTCATCGACGGCATGGAGGACCACCCCGACGCGTACGGCTGGGGTGAGCTGTGCGGCAGCGGCCACCTGCCCCCCTGCATGACCCCGGCCGCGTTCCGCGAGTGGGCCGCCTCGGTGGTCTCCGACGAGCGCACCGCACTCATGGCGGAGATGCTCATCTGGCCCATGTGCCTAGTGCAGATCGGCGCCCCCCTGGTCTCCATCACCATGGAGCAGTCGGCGAACCTGCTGCGCCAAACCCCCGCCCTGGCAGAGGCCATCCAGTCCGAGATCACCAGCGTCGAGGGTCTCGGCTGGGCCTGGTGCTCGTGGCAGATCGCCGACGCCGCCGACTTCGGTGCCGCCACCCACCGCGAGCGGGCCTGGATGGTCGCCACCCGCTACGACCAGCCCCGGTACGCCGACCACGTCGACGGCCAGGCGGCGGCCCGCGAGATGTGGGCGCACGTCCTCAAAAAGACCGGCAAGCTGCCCGACTGGATGCCCGAGCTGGACCGCCGGATCGAGCCCTACCAGGGCCGCCCCGCGCTCCCAGTTGTGACCGTCGCGCAGGCCCTGAACCTACCGGCCACCTGGTGGGCCGACACCCGCGGCAAGCGCAAGATCAACCCCAAGACCGGCAGGCCGAACGGCGGCGGCAGCTTCCCCCTCAACCGGGTCGGACCGTGCGTCACCGCCCCCTGGTACGGCATCAAGTTCCGCCCGGCCGACGTCCCCCAGGGCGAGGGCACCATCAAGGTCTCCCTGCCGGATCTCGGAGTTTTGGTTGGCTTCCCCCGGGACTACCCGTGGATCTACATCCCCACCCGCGCGGGCGCGAAGGGGACCCGCAACATCGCCCAGATGATCGCCGACCCTGTCTCGCCGTTCATGGGCGCTGCCATCTCCGCCGCGGTCCAGGGCGAGGACTGGTACAAGCCGGTCTCTGACTACCAGGCGGCGCTGTACCGGCTGCACAAGCAGGCGGAGCCGAACGGGCGATCCAAGGTCGAGGAACAGCTCACGCTGTTCGGGAAGCAGACCCTCCTGCGCACCCTGTTCGCCCCGCGGACGGCGACCTCGGCCGCCGACTGGAAGCCCGCCGTCTGACCAGCGGCCGCGACCAGACACCAACGACGAAGGGCCCCGCGATGCGGGGCCCTTCGTGTGCGTCCGGGGGAGTGGAACGGGTCAGGCCGAGGCGGTGCTGTCCGCCGTCGCCGCGGCCGCAGCCGTCCCGTCCTGAGCCGGGATCGTCCCCGCCGGCGAGGAGCCCTCGGAGGCCGCCGCGGACGGCTGACTGTCGGCCGTCTTCGCCGACGACCGCGACCGCCGCGAGCGGACCCGCGGCCGCCTCGCCGGTTCCTCCGCGCCGAGCTTCGCCAGGTCCTCCGCCGTCCACCCCGCCGCTTCGGCGTCGACGTACGCCTTGCCGTACGGCTCGTCGAGTTCGGCCAGCTGCTCCAGCAGCCTGCTCCGCTTGGCCAGGACCTCCACGAGTGGCCCCGCGGCCGCCGCCCGGCGTTCCTGGAGTTCCCTCATCCTCTGCAAGATCTCATCAGCGCTTGGCATGCCGTGATCGTAGCGCCCGGCCGGATTTAAGGCGGCCGCCTTAAATCCGGCCGTAGTGCCGCCGGTGGCAGCGGTTTTGAACACATGTCACGAACATCCGGAGCCTTTAGAGGACGCAGTAACCACCGGCAGCGAGTTGTGGCTTACTGATATCAGTAAGCCGGAATGCTGGCCTTGATCCACTAGGGTGGGCGGCCAGCACGAGGGTCCGAGCACGGACCGATGGGGGAGGAACGGGGAGGGCACCGTGGCGAAGCCGACGAAGGCGAAGAAGCCGCAGAAGGAGCGCCCGCGCCGCCGTGCCCGTGAAGACGGCGGTCGCCGGTCCAACCGATTCCTGGTCTCCTACAACGACGCCGAACTGGCGATCCTGCTGGAAGCCGCCGGCCGCGACAACACGGCCCTTGCATCGTGGGTGGCGGACGCCGCGCTCGCGGTGGCCACAGGAGTCGTGGTCCCAGTCTCCGCGGACGCCAAGGAGGTACTGCGCGAGCAGGTCAACGCACGCGCGCAGGCGGCACGGATCGGAAACAATCTCAACCAGATGCAGCGCATCCTGAACTCCGCCGACGGAGCGGCCGTCGCCCACTGGGAGACGGCCGACATCGAGGTGACGGCCGTCCAGGTTCAGCGCATTCTGGCGTCGGTCGAGAAGGCGGTGAAGCGCCTGGACGAGGCCACGCTCCAGGTCATGAGAGAGCGGCGGCCGCGCTCTTGATCCCGAAGGAAGCGAGGCCCGGAGATGACACGGCCGGTCTGCTGTTCTACCTGTACGGTCCGGGCAAACGCGATGAGCACGTGGACCCGCACATGGTGGCGGCGTGGGACCCCTACGTTCCCGATCCGGCACGGTCGGGCGAGTTCACCATCCCTGATCTTGCGGCGCTGCTGGATGCGCCTGTGCGCGTCCTGCTGGGCAAGAAGCCGCCGCTGCACGTCTTCCACGTCGCAGTGCGCAACCCCCCGGAGGACCGCCAGCTGTCCGACGAGGAATGGGCCCGCGTGGCGCGCGAGATGATGCACGCCGCTGGCATCGCCCCCCACACCGATGACCAGGGGTGTCGGTGGGTGGCTGTGCGCCATGCCGACGACCACATCCACATCGTGGCCACCCGGGCCCGCGAAGACGGGCGCCAGCCGGACACGAGCTGGAGCAAGCTGCGGATGCAGGAGGCTGCGCGCGGGTTCGAGATCGAGTTCGGCCTGCGCCGCCTCACCCACGCCGACGGCACCGCGCGCAGGTGGTCGAAGACCGGGGAGACGGAGAAGGCGGTGCGCCGAGGCCTGCCCGAGCCGGTGCGCGAGACACTCCAGCGCGCCGTGCGCGAGGCGGCGGCCACCGCCTCGCGCGACGACGACTTCTTCGAGCGACTCGCTGCGGCCGGACTGCGCGTGAAGCGAAGGATCGCCCCGGATGGCGCCGTGACCGGCTACTCCGTGGCCATGCCCGGCGACCGCGACGGCGCCCAGAAGCCGGTGTGGTTCCCGGGCGCCCGACTCGCTCCCGACCTGTCCCTGCCGCGCGTACGTGAGCGCTGGAGCGGACCGCCGGTGAACACCGTGGCGACGCCGGCGGATGCGTGGCGTGCGGCAGCGGAGAAGGTCCACGCCGCCGCCGACCAGCTCGGTGCCGAAGGACTGCACCAGGGCGCCGGGGACGTAGCCGCCCTCGGTGACCTGATCGTGGTCGCCGCAGTCGTCTCCCCATACCTGGTGCGCAGCCAGATGCGGAAGGCCGCGTACGAGTTCGAGCGGGCATCCCGGGCCCCGGCCGCACGCCAGATGGAAGGCCAGGCACGCGCGCTGTACCGGGAGTCGACACAGGTCCTCTCCCGCTCCATGTCGGCGGCTGGCCGCAATGACACGGTCGCCGCACTGGGTTTCCTGCTCGCCCTGGTGACCGCTGTGGAGGCGTCCCGGCACTGGCATCAGGCGCAGCAGCACCGAGTCCAGGCGGAGGCCGCAGGACGGGCCGGACGGCTGCTGCACGAGGCGGTCGAGGTGACCGTCGGAGTCAACGCGGCGCGCGAGTACAAGCCGCGCCCCAAGCGCACCGCGGCCCGGAAGGGAACCGGGCATCGCTCAGCCACGGAGGCCAGCACCCGGCCGATGGCCGCAGTTGTTCAGCAGGCCGTTCCCGAGCACGCCCGCGAGGTCCTGGCCGACACGGCATGGGCCGCCCTGCGGACCCGGCTGATGGAGATCGACCAGACGGGTGAGGACCCGGGCGACGTGCTGGCAACGGTCGCCGCCCGCAGGGAATTGACCTCTGCGGACTCGGTCGCCGAGGTGCTTGTATGGCGGCTGGACGGATGGCGGCGCCAACGAAGCGCAGCGGCCGCAGCCAAAAGCACGACTGCTACGCCCGCCGCCGGCACCGGCCGGACGGGTCCGGCACGCGCGCCGGGTGCATCCTCACCGACGCGGCGGCCGCCCGGCGAGGAGCAGCAGCGCAAGGGCCCGAAGCGGGGCCGCTGACGAGGGGAGAGCGGGAGATGGCGACACCGGCACCAGGGGAGCGGGCAGGGGAGGCCTTCACCGATTCCGCCGCCGAGGCGGTGCAGACCGCCGTCATGGCGACGCGCTTGGTCATGGCCATCGCGGATGCCGCGAGGCGCCACCAGCAGCGCAGGCAGAAGGGGAAGGAGGACGACCTTCCGGCCGCCGAGGAAGCGGTGGGCGAGGTCGGCGAGGACGTCAAGCGCCTGCTGCCGAGCGACGTCTCCGTGGCGCTGATGAAGGAGGCGGACTGGCCGCAGCTCGCACAGCAGTTGCTCGCCCTGCGCAAGGCGGGCGTCGACCTGGACCAGGTCCTGCCGCGCGTAGGCGAGATCGCGGTGAACGTGCGCGACCAGGTTGCGACGACAGCAGCGCAGGAGGCCACCACCGACCACTGGGTGCGGGTGGTGCGCGAGACGCTGCCGGCCGGGCCGGTGCGCGAGGCGCTCCTGTCCGCCCCGGCCTGGCCGGAGATGGCAGCGACGATGGCCAGGCTGGAGGAACGGGGCATCAACGTGCGTGAGGTCCTGGTGGCCGCGCACGACGAGGTGGTGGCCGTCGACCAAGCGGTAGCGACGGCACTAGGGGCGGACCCGGAACCGGCGATGAGCCGGGACGCACAGCTGTCGTACGGGCCGCTGACGACCGGACTGAACGTCCCCCGGGATCTCGACCTGTCCGACCGCGAACGGGCGCTTAAGCAGCTGGCCATCTCGCCGCAGGACAACCAGCGGTACATCCGATGGGTGCGCGAGGCGATGGCCGGGCACGAGCGGGAGGCGGACCTGCTGGTGGCGGCCCGCAAGTGGCCCCTGCTGGCCGCCCGGATGGCGCAGATGGAGCAGGACAAGCCAGTGCGCGAGCACCTGACCCGACTGGCCAAGGACACGTCCTGGCAGGAGGAACGCGGCGCCCAACTCGGGACGCGCCTGGTGCAGGCCGCCAGCGACGCACTGCTCGGCCCGGCGGGCGACGCCCCGCGGGAGCCGCGGATGAAGGTGAACACCGCGGCGGCAAGGTCGACGTCACCGACCGTGGGCCCTTCTAGGGCGGCGAAGGCCGCGACCCCGGGGGATGCCGGGGTGGCCTCGCACCGCCAGCTCGCTCCTACCCAGACGCGGGCCAAGGCGAAGTAGCTACCCCCCGGTACGTGTGCCGCAGTCCCTGAGCTGGGACTGCGGCACACGGCTGGTTCCGTACACCATGTCCGGGCGTCATGGGCGCGTGGCGCCGTAGTAGTCGCCTTCGGGCATGGCGGAGGTCAGGGGAGCCAGCTCCACAGTCCGTCCGGTGCGTGGTGCCTGAAGGACGTTGCCGTCGCCGGCGTACATGGCGACGTGGTAGACCGATCCCGAGTCGCCGCCGTGAGACCAGAAGAGCAGATCGCCGACCTTCAGATCGCTGCGGGAGACGGGATGGTCGGAGGTGGCGCCGTACTGGGCTGCTGCGGTGCGAGGCAACTTGAGGTCGGGCCAGTAGGCGTACTGCACGAGCGAGGAGCAGTCGAAGCCGACGGTGGAGGAGGCGACGCACCGGCCGCCGCTGTAGCCGTTGTGTCCGTCGCAGAAGCCGGTGGAGGGGCCTTCGGGGCCTCCACCGCCGTAGGAGTAGGGGGTGCCGATCCGGGTGGCGGCCTTGCGGACGGCATCGGGCCCGTTGCCCGAGCCGGAGATCTCGACGGTGTCGGTCCCCTGGAAGCGGCTCATGCTCGCCAGGATCACTTTCACGTAGTTCTGGGTCTCGGCGATGTGCGGGACTCCGTGCGCGGCTTGGACAGCACCCCACCCGGCGTTGTATCCGGCGAGGGCGAGGGCGCGGACGTCACCGGGGTACCCGCTCGACTTCGCCTGCTTGAGCAGGGAGCACATCATGCGGCCCTGGGCCATGACGGCGTCGCCGATGTCCCAGGGGCTGCTCTCGCCGTTGCCGTCGGCGTCCCTTCCCCACGTTGCCCAGGTCGCGGGCATGAACTGGGCCGGTCCCTGTGCGCCGGCGTGGGAGGTGACGGTGGTCTGGAAGCCGGACTCCTGGGCGAGCTGGGCGGCCAGCATGGAGGGCGTGAGTTCGGGTTCCGTGCAGGCCTTGGACGCCTTCAGGATCCATGAGCGAAATTCGGCCGGGACGCTGCGCAGTCCGCCGCCCCCGGGTATCTCGGTCGCCTCGGCTCCGTCTTCCACGGCGAGCACCATGAACATCATCCCGGTGATCGCCAGCACGAATAAGGAGATGATCACGGCGACGATCCTGGTCAGCACCTTCACGCGGTCCCCCGTTGCTGTCTGTGTCGTCGTTGGCGTGCCTGAGCTGCAACTTTCTGCCGTACTAGATCACGCGAGGCCTTCTGTGCGCGCTCGAATTGAGCGGTGGTCAGGCCGTAGGCGTGGGCCCAGGTGTGTGGGGAGCGCACTCCCGTCACACCTCGTTCGACCTGCGAAACCATCTGCCGGACGACGCCGATCTTTTCGGCCATCTGAACCTGCGTGAGGCCGAGCGTGCACCGGACGTCACGTAGGGTCAGATGCTGGCCTTTGAGTAGCAGTTCTCGCAGGGGAACGCCGAGGGCCCGAGCGATGGCGTTGGCGACACGGGGGCGTGGCTGATGTATGCCGTCTTCGGCACTGCGAACAGAATTCGGGCTGACTCCCGCGGCCACCGCGAGACTGTCTATGCCGATCCCAGCTTCGAGGCGCAGGGCGCGCGCTCGCGCACCGTCGTACGGCGGCACCTGTTACCCGACCTCCGGTGACTGCGGAAAACTCCACTCAACTTTGCCAGTGGTGCACGCTAGCCTCTGTAGTCCCAAGAGCCCAAGATCCAGACCGATATGCGAGCAGACAGGGGGGAGTTGTGGCGTGATCACACGCTCGGGGGCACCGACCCCTCAGCCCCAGGCCGCGGTTGCCCTCCAGTACGCGCTGATCCCCGTGCACGGCTACGGAATTGCAGAGGCGACCGTGGCACGGATGCTCGATCCGCAGGGCACGGGCAGGGCCCGGGTGCTGCACCCCGGTGAGTCCCTGCCCTACGGGGTGAAGCCGGTGCTGCTGTCGGGGACGACGGTGTACGGCGCGGTGTGTGTCGAGCACATGCTGCGGAGCTGGACGACCTCGCTGCCCCGCCCGTGGCTGGTGCTGATTGCGGACGCGCCGGCGCGTCCGGCACCGGCGGCGCGATACCGCTTCCGGGCGCTGGAGTCCCGCCTGGCCGGCACCGCCAATGTGCCGTACCTGCCGGTGCTGCGGGCGGTCGAGGGAGCCGACGAGGCCATGAAGGACAAGCACGTTCAGGCGGCCGCCGAGAAGCTGCGGCGCCAGATGGAAGGACACTGACCAATGAGCACGCGCATGGCCGCCCACCTGGTCACGCTCGCCGACGGCCTCATCCCGGGCGCGAAGCCGACCAAGATCCCTGGGCTGTCTGACCCGGTGTCCAAGCTGTTCGGGTACGGCTTGTGGCTGATCATCCTGGCCGGCGTGGGCGGCGTCGGGTTCGGTATCTACAAGCTCGCGATCTCGGACAAGAGCCGCAACGGCGGCGGCAGCGAGCCCTTCAAATGGGTCGGCGGCGGGGTGGTGGCCATCTTGTTGGCCGGGTCCCTGATCACCATCCTCAACGGCATCGCTGGCTAGGCGGGAGCAGGACGACATGGCACGCAGCAGGGGGACCAACACCACCACCAAGGCCATGTGGGCAGCGGGTGTGGTGCTCGCCGCGGTGATCGGCATGACCGGCTACCTGGCCCTCGGTGACGACGACGACACCCCGGAGCACGGCAAGGGCGGCCACGCCGCTGCCGGCCCCTCCGGCTCGGCCAGCGCCGCTCCGACCTACCAGGTGCCGGACGACTGGACCGAGCCGGCCCGGTGGGCGGCGCTGCCGCGCGGGGCACGGACCGACAAGTACGGCAGCGAGGTCGGCTTTCCGCATAGCACGCTCGGCGGAGTGGCCATGACGGCCGCCGCGCAGGCAGGCGACGTCAGCGGGGAGAAGTCGGTCGTGGACGAGCACCTGCGGCAGTACCACTCCTACATCGTGGCCAGCGAGCGCAGCGATGAGGGTGCCGAGCGGGTGGAGCTGGGCGCGCTGAACACCGACCGCAGGCTGCACCGGCAGATGGGGGTGAAGCCCGGAACCCCCCTGCCGCCCGGTGCGTACCAGCGCACCACCGTGGTGGGCTACAAGATCATCAGCAAGTCGCCCGACGAGGTCGGCGTCTGGCTGCTGAGCCGGGTGGCGGTGAAGTCGGGCGAGACGAGTAAGGAGCGCGTCGCTTACACCCGCAGCCTCGCCGGAGCGGTGTGGGAGGACGGCGACTGGAAGCTGTCGGCGAAGGCCACGATGTCCGTGATGCGCCAGTCGCGGGAGGAGGCCAAGCCGGCCGGCGCCGCCCCGGGTGACAAGCGGTTCAACACCGCTGGGTGGACGGCCATCCGGGAGGCGTCGTGAGGCGTCTGGCCGGACTGCTGCTGGCCCTGACCGCCATCTTCAGCCTGTCGCTCACGGCACCCCAGCCGGCGGCCGCAGACGGCTGGATCGCCGACGGCACCGAAATGTTCTGTGAGGGCTCAGGCTCCGGCATGCTCGGCGACTTCATCGGCTGGATCGCGGACCAGGACACGGAAGGCCTGTGCGAGGTCACGGGCCAGGCCGTCCAGAAGAAGGTCGTAGGCGCCTGGAAAGACGTCTGGGACTCGATCCTGGGTGACGTCATCAACTCGGCCGCCGACGTCCTGCGGTGGGTCATCAAGAAAGTCTTGACCGTCGCCCTGCTTGGCCCCTCACTCGATCTGGAGGCCACCGGCCTGTTCGGCGAAGATGCCACGCTCGCGGGCATGCTGACCTGGCTAGGCCTGGTCATCGCCACGTTCGGGGCGATGTGGCAGATCGGGAAGATGGCCGTCACCGGCCAGTCCAAGCACCTGGGCCGGGCGATGCTCGGCTGGGTGGAGAACCTGTTCCTGTCCGCCTGCGGCGTCGGGTTCATCGCCCTGATGCTGACGGCGGGAGACGCCCTGACCACCGGTCTGGTGGAGGCCACCTTCAAGGACGACGGCAAGGCGTATGAGCGGATCGTGTCGACGCTGGTGCCCGAGCCCGTCTCCAACCCGATCACGATGCTGTGCATCGTCGCCATCTTGCTGCTGGTGGGATTCATCCAGCTCGTCACCGTCTTCCTCCGCCAGAGCGCGATCCCGATCCAGTGCCTGCTGCTGCCCGTGGCCGGCGGCGGCCGCGTGGGCGGGGACACCACCCGGCAGTGGGCACCCCGCCTGATCACCTCGATCTGCGTGGTCATCGTCTACAAGCCGCTGCTGGCCATCATCATCTGCACCGGCTTCAGCGAGTTCGGACACTCCCACACGCTCGTGGAGTGGCTGCGTGGCTGTGCCACGCTGATCCTCGCCATCCTCGCGCCCGGCCCGCTCACCCGAATCTTCGCCCCCTTCGGTGAGGCGGTCGGAGCGGGCCTGGCAGCGGGAGGTGCGGGCGGCGCCTTCGCGGCCGCGGGCTCATTCATCACGGGCCGGGCCAGCAAGGACGGCTCCGACGGCGGCCAGGCGGCGGCGCCGACCAGCCCCGTCGCGCACGCCCAGTGGGTCGAGCAGAGCATGGGCAAGCAGTCAGGCGGGCCCGGCGGGTCCGGCGCCGAGGGGGAGCGCGGCAGCGACGCTCAGGCGCAGGCCAGCCGCAACTCCCGGCCCTCCATCCCGGATCAGGCCACCGGTGAGGGCGCCGCATCTACCAGCGCCGCCACCCAGGGCAGTGCAGCGCCCAGCGGGCAGGCGCCGGGCGTGAGCGGCACCCCGGGCAGGACGGGCGCCGGCGCCGCCGTCGCCATCCAGGTCCTGGACGGCGTCAACCACGGCGTGCAGAACGCCGGCGGACAGATCGGGAACGGGGGCAACACCCAGTGACCACCCACGAGGTGCCGCGGACGCTGACGGTCGACGGATTCCGCGTGCGGCAGAGCTTCGGCTTCGGCGGGCTGAGCAAGGGCGCCACTATGATCGGCGCGGGCGTCCTGGTCGCGGACGGCATCATCGCCACGCAGGCGCCCATCACCCTGCTCGTCACCCTGCCCGTGACGATGGCGCTGATCGCTCTGGCCGCGGCCCGCCGGCACGGCATGCCCGCCCTGGCCTACTACTGGGCGCGCCTGGCCTGGAAGCGGGCCAGCCGGTTCGACGTCACCTCCTACCGCCGCATCTTGCTGCCGCACCCCTATGCGCTCGACCTGCCCGGCGTGGGTGCTTCCTCCACCCTCATCAAGGCCTACGACCCCACCAGCGGCCAGCACGTGGGTGTCGTGCACGACCGGGCGAGCGGACGCATGACCATCACCTCGCTGCTCGCCCCTGGTGGCAGTCTGATGGCCCCGACCGGCACCGTGCAGAGCAACCTGCGCACCTGGTCGTCCGTGCTCGACGCGATGAGCACGGACGACCAGATCAAGGGCGCAAGCGTGACCATCCAGATCACTCCCGGCGTGGGCGAAGCCCTCGGGGACGACGTCGCGGCCCGCAAGGATCCGGCCGCTCCCGAGCTGGCCACCCGGATCATCGACGAGCTGGTGCGCACCACCCCGCACGCCACGGCCTCCGTCGCACCCTGGATGTCCGTCACGGTCGACCCCACCGCCTCGGTCAACGCCCCGACCGACCTGGCCGACCAGGTCGCGGAGGCGCTGAAGGTGGTCGACGGGCTGGACCTGTCCGGCACCGGCGCCGACGTTTTGCGCCGCGCCACCGACGTCGACCTGCGCCGCATCGTCCGCAGCGCCTACGACCCGGACACCTTCACTGCCCGGGACGCGGACTTCGCGGAGCTGAGCTGGTCGGAGTGCGGCCCGCAGGCGGCCGACGACGGCTGGACCGAGTACGCGCACGACGGGGGAGTGTCCGCCTCCTGGGTGCTGCGTGAGATGCCGCGCCGCCCCATCCCGTACAGCGTGCTGCTGCCGCTGCTGGCGCCGGGGAGGTTCCAGCGGCGCGTCAGCCTTGCCTACCGGGTGCTGGACCCGCACGAGGGCGAAGCGGTGCTGGAGCGGGAGATCAGCAACGCCCATTCCCGGGCCCAGGCGACCGCCGAGGTCAAGGGCCGCGCCAAGTGGTCGCAGCGGGCCGACGCGCAGCGCGCCGAGCAGGCGGCCGCGCAGGTGGCCAGCGGCTCACAGGTTGTCGACTGGACGCTGATGGTCACCGTCACCGCCCGCAGCGCCGACCAGCTGCCCGCCGCACGCCAGGAGCTGGAGCGTGCGTTCAAGGCCACCCGCGGCATCCGTATGCGCCCCGCCTACGGAGCCCAGGCCGCCGTCTTCACGGCCGGACTGCCGCTGGGCTACAACCCGCTGGTCCGAGACTGAATAAGGAGAGGCACCGATGGCGCGCAAGCCCCGGCTGCCGGAGGTGACCACACCCAAGCGGGTCACCCACATCGAGACCCCGGCCCCGACACGCGAGGAGCGGCGGGCCGAGAAGCGGCTGCGCAGCCGCTACGCCCCCCGGCTGGGCTGGGGTGGCCGGTTCGGCGGCAAGGTGTCCGTGGAGGACACCGGCACCGTCTACACCGGCCCGAGCAGCCAGGCCGGCGGCATCTACCCATGGTTGCTCGGGTCCGGCCTGCCCCCGCGCGGCGTCCCCGTCGGCAGGGACGTGCTGACCGGTGAGCTGGTGTGCGTCGACCCGTCCGGCTGGACCGGCAAGCTAACCACCAACCCCGGCGTGTGGGTCATGTCGCAGCCCGGCGCGGGCAAAAGCGCCTTGGTCAAACGGATCTGCCTGGTCTACGCCGCCTACGGGCACATGATCTGCGTCCCCGGGGACGTCAAGGGCGAGTACTCCACCCTGATCAGTGAGCTGGGCGGCTCCGTGGTGCGCATCGGTGACGGCATGGGCCGCATCAACCCCCTGGACTCCGGCCCGCTGCGGGGACGGGTGCAGTCCCTGCCCGCCGACCGCCGCGAGGCCCTCCTCAACGTCCTCAACGGCCGCCGCCTGGAGACCCTGGTGGCCCTGCTGTCCACCAAGCACGGCCTGGGCCGGGCGCCCAACGAGATCGAGCGCAGCGCCCTGGACACCGCGGTCCAGCTCGCCTCCGCCGGCCAGGAGTCCGGCAACGACCCCATCGTCACCGACGTCACCCACGTCCTGCGGGCCGCACCGCAGACGCTCCGGAACAAGCTCGCCGCCGAGGGCGAGACCTACCAGACCCTTACCCGCTCGGTGATCGCCGGACTCGACAACCTCGTCGGCGGCCCGCTGCGCGGTCTGTTCGACGGACCCACCACGGTGCCTCTCGACCTGAACGCACCCGCCGTCTCCGTCGACATCAGCAGCCTGCGCGCCCGCGGCAACGACGTGCTGTCCGCCGGGATGATCGCAACCTGGGCCTACACGTACAGCTCGATCGACTCCGCCCGCAGTATCGGGCTGATGGACCGCAAACTCGTGCTGCCCATGGACGAGATGTGGCGGGCCCTGCGCTCGGGCCCCGGCCTGGTCGACGCCATGGACGCCATCTCCCGCCTGAACCGGACGACGGACGACGTCACCATCTACGTCACGCACAGCCTGCTCGACGTCGAGGCCCTGCCGACCGAGATGGACCGGGCCAAAGCGCGCGGCCTGATGGACCGGTGCGACACCTGGGTGCTCGGAGCCAGCACCACCGAGGAACTCCAGCGGGTGACCGGCAAGAGGTCACTGACCGAGCAAGAGATCATGATGATCAGCTCCTGGTCCTCCGCGACATCCACCGGCCTGGACGTCGACCCGACCTACGACGAGGACGACGGCCCCGCCCGGGAGCAGACCGCCCGGCACCCCGGCCGCGGCAAGTACCTCATCAAGCTCGGCACGCGGCCGGGCATCGCCGCCGCGCTCGAACTCACCGCGACCGAGCAGCGGCTGTACGCCACCGACAACAACCGGCGCCGGACACGGCCGAGGACGGGAGTCGAGAGCCGATGATGACGGAGAACGACCGGGCCTGGGCCGCCGGCGGCATCCTGTTCGGCGGAGCCGTGACCCTGTCCGCCGCCACCTGGGCCGGGGCAGCGGCCGGCGCGGTGATGACCGGCGAGGATCCGGCCCCCGCCTCCGCACTAACCCTCTACCGCATGGCCCGCCACTGGTCGACGGTGTGGCCGCACTCCCAGACCGCGTCCGCCATCGGCGCCACCGTGGCGGACCTGGCCGTCCTCGTCTTCGTCGTGTGGGGCCTGCGCTGGGCATTCCGCTGGTTCCGCAACCCCTCCAGCCTGGCCACCTTGCACCAGGTGCGCGAACTCACGCCGAAGCGGGCCGCCGCCACCGCGGTCCGGCTCCGCGCCTCCCTCAAGGGCGCCAAGCCCGCGAAGGTCCAGCCGCGCGACCGCGGCGTACTGCTGGGGGACCACCTGCCGTCCGGCGTCGAGCTGCGCGGCTCCGATGAGGACACCTACGTCGCCATCATGGCGCCCCGCGCCGGCAAGTCCACCTCGCTGGCCATCCCCGTGGCCGAGGAGGCACCCGGCGCCCTGCTCATGACCAGCAACAAGGCCGACGTGTACGCCGCCACTCGCGCCAGTCGCGCCCAGGTCGGGCAGACCTGGGTGCTCGACACTCAGGGCGTCGCCCAGGTGGAGCGGCAGATGTGGTGGGACATGATCGCCCAGGCGGAGACGCTGGAGGGAGCGGAGCGCCTGGCCAGCCATTTCGTCAACCAGGTCACCAGCGAGCAGGCCGATCCTTTCTGGAGCCAGGCCGCCGGCGACCTGCTGGTGGGTCTTTTCCGAGCGGCCTACCACGACGGCGGCACCGTCCGTGACGTCATGAAATGGCTCTCCGACCCCGCAGAGAAGGCGCCACTGCGCATCCTCTACCAGCACGAACCGGTACTCGCCGAGCAGGTGGACAGCTCGATCAACATCGCCGAGGAGACCCAGAGCGGCATCTACCAGAACGCGAGAACGGCCGTCAGCGCGCTGCGCGACGAGAAGGTCCTGGCGTGGGTCACCCCGGACACGCGATGGCCTCGGTTCGACCCCGAGGCCTTCGCACTCAGCACGGACACGCTCTACCTGCTGTCCAAGAAGGGCGGCCCCGCCAGTGCCGTAATCGCGGCGCTCGCCGACGCGGTGTTCACCGCAGCGGCCGAGGCCGGCGAACGGTACGGCGGCCGCCTGCCGGAGCCGATGCGGGCCGTGCTGGACGAGGCCGCGAACATCTGCCGGATCAAGGACCTCCCCGACCTGTACTCCCACCTTGGAAGCCGTGGCATCACCCCGTTCGTGATCCTCCAGTCCTACCGGCAAGGGGTCGCCGCGTGGGGCGAGGTCGGCATGGACTCGCTGTGGAGCGCGGCGACGAAGAAGATCATCGGTGTCGGTCTGGATGACGCGAAGTTCGCGGGAGACGTGAGCACGCTGACCGGCGCCCACTACGTCGAACGCGGCTCACACTCCAAGTCGAAGGACGGCGGCAGCCGGTCTTGGTCCGAGCAGCGCGAGCAGGTACTCGACCCCGCCGAGATTCGGGCCATGCGCAAGGGGACCGCCCTGCTGCTGGCCACAGGTATGCCGGTCACGCAGATCGCTCTGCGGCCCTGGTACGAACAGAAGACGATGGCCCACATCGGCCCGGCCCTGAAGGAAGAGGAGTACGCCATCACCAAGAGGGCCGTCGCCGCACACGAGGAGCGGAAGGCTGCACGCCGTGGCCGATGACATGCCCGACTTCGAGGTCCCCGTCGGGATGTTCCAGGACGTCGAGGATCTCAAGGCCCAGGTCGCCCACCTGCAGGCTCTCGTGAAGTCGCTCACCGAGGTGGAGACCGGTACCGACGTGGGGGAGACGCACGAGGAGGCGGCGGCCGGCGAGGATACGGACGGCCACCCCGATCCCGAGGACGAATGGCAGTACCCGCCGTTCATTCTGCTGCTGGACCCGCCCGAGTACGACGATGAGCTGCGCGCCCTGGTCGAATGGGTCGAAGGCGTCCTCGTGCCCGGCTACCTCGCCGAGCCGAGCGCCGACGCCCGCTGGTGCCACCTGTGGTGGGAACACCCCGTCGCCGTCGCCCGCCTGCACGCCCTGTGGCTGGCCTGGCAAGAGCTGACCGACCCGGCCACCTGCGGCCACACCGGCCCCAGCGTGTGGCACCGCGACCACTACGACCCCTGCATGCGCGAACTGCGCTCCTCCACCGGGCCATTCCAAGGCTGCACCAGAGGCGAGCACCAGGTCACCCATCGCATGCCCGGCCTCGTACCGAGCGCCTGGCGAATTGGCGACGACTGACCGTGCACCGAGCCCCGCAGGCGGCGGCTACAGCGGGGGTGGCGGCGGACCGTCGTCAGTCGAGCCGTGTGCACGTTTGCTTCTTCAGTAGGGACGATTTCACCCAGCCGACCTTCCCGGCCCTCAGTCCGCTGGCGGAATCCGTCGCGAGGCTGACCCGGTACCAGCCTGCTTTGGCCGCCTGCCCGTACACCCAGTCCCCTCGTCTGAGCAGCCCGAGGGACGCGTACTGAGCCCCTGCCCCCGATCGCAGATGAGCTGTAGTGGTCACCGAGTAGCCGCAAGGGTTGAAGCCGCGGGCCGCAGCTGGGCCAGCAGTAGAAGGGGCAGCATGGCTTGCCGGCGCCGCCAGCAGGGCCGTGGCCACCACCGCCCCCATCATCGTCATTCGCATGTACGGCCAACCCGCCTGTCTGGTGCCTGGTCACGGCACCTACAGGCTCCTCACCCCAACGAGGACGCGCAGCTGCGAGGCGGCCCCTGCCCATCGGCACGCAGGCCCGCATCTGAGTCACCCATGACATTCAGAGCGACGGCTATTGAATGGGCACCCTCTTAACAGGTCTTCTCAGTGCGGATCTCGACGCCGGTCCCTCCGCAGGTTTTCGACTCCCTTGAGCAGGGGTGAGGACTTGCGGGGCTAACCCGCCGGTCCCTCAACGTCGTCCTGGCCGCCGATCCCGACGGCCGTCCCATCCGTAGGAGGACCCTCCCCATGCCCACCGACCGCGCGCACCAGCTGGTCCTGGCTCTCGTCGTCACCACGTTCATCGGCTACATCGGCTACACCCACCCGGCCGCCATCCCCGCCCTTGGCCTGGGCGTCGGCGCGTTCGTTGCCGTGGCCGCAGTGCTGAAACTGTGACCTTCTGTGATGTCATGGCGCCGACCCTCAGGGAGGTCGGCGCCTTGCCGGCTACAGGGTCACTTGGTGGGTCGCTCCCGGGGGATGGTATGCCCGCGCCAGTCGCCGAGGGCCTCCATGGCCTCCTCCGGCCAGAACTGCTCGCCGCAGTCACAGAACCAGACTCTCCCGCACCCGCCTGGCCAGACGTACTCGTCAGACCAGGGCTTGTGTTTGGTGCGCCAGGCGTGCCACGCCGCTCGAACTGCAGGAGTCACCGACGTTCCCCTCCTTGTATGCAAGGGCCCTAGTGTCCCGTGAATCGTGAGCACCCACGTACCTCCGTCCAATGGGCAGGGGGCGGAAACCCTCTGACGCGGCGGCCGCCCCTAAGCGCTCCGGCATTCCTTCGTTGTGTCGACGCAACGCGGCGCCTCACCTCGCCGGGCGCCCGTTGGGTCGAGGCAACGGGGGTGGGGGAGGGGTTCCCCGCGCCCGTCGACACCCCCTTCGGTCCGTCGACGGCCGCGGCGCGCACCTCGTAATTCCCCTCCAAGAGCGGAAACGGTCGAGGGTGACCCCGTTAGTCGAGGTCGCCCCCGTGGGCTGTCTGGGCCCAGTCCGGGACCGGCGGATGCGACATGCGGACGGGAGCCGATGCGTTCCAGAAGGGGAGCGGAAACGAGCTACGAGGGGACGCCGACGAGTGCAGCCTCGGTGATGGCGGCGATGACGAGCTGCACCTGGTCGTCATTCAGCACGGCCAGGGTGTCCCGCAAGTTGATGTCGTACTCCCCAACGAGCGAGGCCGCGACCGCCAGGACGGCCGTCTCGCTGTTGGGCGTTGGCACTCCCTCCCTGAGGAGGTCACCGATCTGGTCCCAGCGCAGGTGCTGGATCGGGCCGCCGTGGAATGGGGAGCGACGGGTCGCGTCAGGGATCTCCGTCACGCGCTCGTACCGGCGATGGGTGGCGACGTCCTCCGGATCCAGGAACTGCCGGAGCCAGAAGGCGTCATCATGCTGGGACAGGAGTCGGCTCGCGGCGAGCATCTGCTCATTGCCGACTCCGCTGGTCACCTCGAAGAAGAGCGTCTGAGGGGTGGAGTTCACAACTCAGCTCCCGTGGTCGGGCGGCGCTGGACTCGATCACTGTCCCGGCCACCCGCCCCAGCTGCTGGATGACACGCCCTGATCCACGAGGCTGACAACCGGGAAGGGCCCCGCCCGCGCGGTTGAAGCCGGGCGAGGCCCTGGTGGAGGAAGCAGGCGGCGTCCCCTGGCTACCGGGGTCAGTTGCGGGAGGCGTGTACGTTATGCCGACGTCGCCGGCGGACGTCGCGGCGAGAGCCACCACCCGCCAGTCCGCCGCTACGGAGGGGCAAGCAGCCACCCCCGCCGGGCCACCAGCCGATGGAGGAGGAGTGCCACCGCCGGAAGTGAAGGGGGAAGGTAGACGTCGGACTGCGGGCCCCCTCCGGGCGGGTGGAGCTGAGCGCCACCCCTTTTGGTTCAGTCCTCGTCGCTTCGGACGATGCCGCCTGGCACGTGTGGGTCGAACCGACCGAGACGCATGGCCTCGATGCACTGCAGGACACGGGCGAAGGACGTCAGCCCGTACGTGATGTATCGCGTAGGCGAGCCCCTGCGGGCGCTTTCATGCTCGATGGGAACGCCGCCCATGATTGCCCGGTACGTGTCACGCGTCTCGTGCTCGGGGTGAGCCCCGATCCACGCCATCGCGGCGTCCGACGCGAACTCCTTGGCGGCCGTGCAGGTGTACTGGTCCCAGTCCATGACGGGCTTGGTCGGGTCGAGCGCGGCGATCATGCGTACCTGCTCGATGCAGCGCTGGTAGATGCGGGACAGCTCGGCGCTTAGATCTTGGCTCATCAGGTTCCCCTCTCCCGCGCCGGACCGTCCGGCGACTGGTGAACCCTGCCCGAGGCCGCGGTGGAACAGTCGCGTCGCCTCATATGCGATCCAGTGGCCCGGGGAGGCGAAATCGGTCGTCTTCGCCTCCCTTGGGTCTGATTGGATGATCCAATCGGCGACCAGCGGAAACGTGACTCCGATCCAATCGGCGCCCCAGGGTAATTGCGCCTCCCCTTTTCGCCCCCCTAGGGTGGCTCGCAGGGCAACCGGAGCTGTACTGGCGCCGGTTCGCGACGAACAGGAAGAGGCATCGGATGGCACTGCTCAAGCAGGTCGACTGGCAGGACAACGAGATCCCCTACACCGACGCGGACCGGCTCCGGTACGAACAGCGGGTCGCGCGCGTACGGAAGGAGGTCGCCGAGATCCGGTCCGCGGCCGACGGCATCAAGGCGGCCGGCGGCGCCTTCCATGCCGAGGTCGCGGACTTCCTGACGTCGGAGGCCCGGATGCTGGAGGGCGCCAACGAGGTGGACGGCGGAGTCGAACTCCAGCCGCAGGACGACACGGCGGAGCGGCCGACCTGGGGCACCACCACCGCCCGGCGGGCCCTTCTGATCGCACGCGCGTGGCACCGCGACCACCAGGGCGAGGCGGACGGCCGTGACTGACCGGCTGTACCTGCGCCACAGCACGGACAAGCAGACCAACGCCCGTCAGCGGCACGCGCTCGGCGCGTACATCGACGGCGGCGCTCCCATGTACGAGGACCCGGCGACCTCCAGCCGTCTTCACCCGCTGAAACGGCCGGGCTTTGTGCAGCTGCTTGACAAGGCGGCGGTCGGCGACGTCGTGCGTCTTGCGGACGCGGCCCGCCTGTTCCGCTCGGTCCAGGACGTACTCGATGTCCGCGACGTTCTGCGGCGTCGAGGCCTGCACCTGCGGATCGCCTCCGGCGCGTGGGCGGGGATGGACCTCACTTCGGAGGACCCGATGACGAAGCTGTTCGTCACGATGCTCGCTGGAGTGCTGGAGTTCCAGCGGGACATGATCAGCGAGAACACCCGGGACGGCGTCGCCGCCGCACGCGCGGAGGGCAAGACCCTCGGGCGCCCGGCCGCGTTCGACGAGGACACGGCCGCCGCCGTGGTGAAGGCCTTCCAGGAAAAGGGGACGGCGGTGAAGGCGCTGGCCCGGCAGCACGGCGTCGACCCCAAGACGATCCGCCGTGCGCTGGACGCGGCAGGGGCGCGTGGCGTGCCCGAGGACCTCGGGGAGCTGCTGGGGGAGCTGGACGGCGAGGAGAGCCCGGAGCTGGAGGCCCCCGCGGCCGCGGACCCGGTCGTGAGCATCGACGTGCCCGGCCTGCTCGCCGAGCACCTGCAAGACGCGGACGACGTCGCGCTCCGGGACGCGCTGAGCGGCGGCCGGACCATCCGCCGGGGTCAGGGCTACTCGCTGCGGGTGGCCGCACCGCTCGGTGTCCACCGGGCGGCCCTGGAGGCGTGCGCCGCACTCGCCGCCGACGGGGCGTCCCCGGCTGGGCGCAAGGCCTACCGGGTGTACGCCGAACGCGTCGAAGCCGCCCCAGCAGCACGGGGGATGACCGCTGGGACGGCCCTGTCAGCGTAGGCGCTGACCGGCAGTACCAGGGCCCGGACCGCCGACTCGGCAGTCCGGGCCCTCGTTCGTGTCCTACCGCTGGGACGGCTTGGGGTTCTGCTGCTGCGGGTCGGTACCGCCACGGCGCAGGTGCCCCGCCTGCTCCGCAGAGCCGCCCGCCTTCTGCTTCCCGGAGCCGCCCGGCTTCTTCACCGTGCCGCGCGTAGTCGACTTGCCCCGCGCGGCCGCCGTGGAGACGCGCGCACCGCGCCCGTCTCTGGCGCCGGGGAGAGGCCGGGACAACGCAGCCCCGAGCTTCCGCATCTCCGGGATGCCCACCGTGGTGGCCGCGGAGCCCCGCGTCGCCGGCGGTGTCCCGCCGCGACCGCCACCGGGGGAGCTGTAGGCGGAGGCGGCATCGGCGACGTCCCGCAGCGCATCGGCGGCCGCAGCGTCCGTCCCCTTCTCCTCGCCCCGGCGCCGGAGCCGGTCGGCCCCCGCCTGCGCCCACCCGGCGATCTTCTCGCAGGCGTTGATCGAGACCTTGCGGAAGAACTCGCCGACGCGGTTGTCCCCCAGCAGGCGCTCGAAGTGCTCCCCGGCCCGCTCCCGCATGACGCGGAACAGGTGACCGACCGCACCGCGCACAGTCTGGATCTTCTGCCACTCCGGGAGGTCCTGGAGCGCGGTGCTGTGCGTATCGGCCTGCTGGAGTGCGGAGTTGACGTCCGAGGCCTGCTGCGGGACGGGCGCGGCCGCCGCCCCTTCCGTGGTGCTCTCCGCCGGGGCCGCAGGGGTGGACGGTTCCGCCGGCGCGGGCGGGGCGACCGCTTCAGCGAACGCCCGCTGCAACGTGGCGAGGTCGGCGTCGAGGTCGGCGACCAGGTCCTGGGCCGTGCCGTTCACCGCAGGCACGTGCTCGTCCCAGGCGTCCAGCACCGCCTGGAACTCGGTACGGACGTCCATCGGCCCGGCCGGAGGCGTCGTCGCCGCGGTGTCCCCGGGCGAGGCCTCCGGGCCGGTCCACAGCGGCAGCTCACCGGGCTCCGGCGCGGCAGGCTCCGGCTGATCGGCGGCCCGCAGAGCGTCTTCCAGTGCTTGGCGAACGGCGTCGACGGCGTCCTCGGGAGCCGGGCCGCCGTCCTCGGAAGCGGCACCCTTCTCCGCGTTCTCCGAAGCCTGTGCATCCGCTGTCGTCCCTGCTGGGGCCGCTGGTACTTCCTCACGGGCCGTGTCCGTGCTCTGTGAGTCCGGGACTTCGGAACTCTGGGACTCTGTGCCTTCCTGCCGGGGCCTGGTGTCCGTCGCCGCGGCGGTCCCCTCGTCGACGTCGGTCGACCGGTGCTCGTCCTCCTCGCCCCGCGCGTCGAGGGCCGCTTGCTGGTTCTCCGCGTCCAGCTGCTGCCACTCGCGGTAGGCCGCGGCGGCCGCCTCGTCGCGAGGCGGGCGCCCGGCCCGGTAGTCGGCGAGATAGCTCTCGTTGAGCGCGACGGCGGCCGCGGCCTCTTCGGCCCGGGCGGCCTCCCGCTCTGCCTGCATCGCGGTGAGCGTGGCCTGCACCTGGTCCTGCATGCGCCGGGCGTCGTACAGCAGATGGGCCAGCGGGAAGGCCAGCTGACGGCGCTCGGGGTTCCCGGGGTCGTTCGGCAGCACACCGCCCCAGGCGTTGACGGCCCCCTGGACGGCGTCGAGGTGCTGCGTCATCTGCTGCGATCCGTGGGCGTCGGAGACCGCGGCCGCCAGGCCGTCGAGGCGGCCGACCAGCGCCTGGAAGTGCTCGTTCTGCCCGAGGTCGGGGTGGGCCCGGGCGGCCGCGCTGGCCACCGCGTCGCGGTGCCGTACGGCCGCGTCGCGCAGGTCGGCCCGCAGCACGTCCACCCGCTGCCGGGTCTCGTCGCCGACGGCCGCCCCGGGCGCCGGACCGTACGGGGCGCCGGTGAACGCGGAGTGCATGACCGCCGCTTGGGCCGCGGCGTCCTGCGGTGCGTCGACCAGGTACGTGACGTCATTGGGCAGCCGTTCGGCGGCCAGTCGCGCGAACCACCCGCCCTCGGGGCCCGGGTGGAGCGTGGCGATGACGAGGTCGCCCCGCAGCACGTCTCCGGAGTCGACCGGCTGACCGTCCAGCCCGGACAGGCGCAGCCGATAGCCCGGGTCCCCGGCGAGGGCGACGGTGTCGACGTAGCGCTGGGGTGCGGGCGGCTCCTCGGTGATCTGCTCGTCCGGCGCCGGCGCGTCGGTGTGCGGGGTCGGCGGGGTGGTCATGGTCGGTTCCTCCGAAGCGTCTCGCGCCGTCTCGTCACCGGGGGCGGCCTCGCTGGCCGGGATCGGCTCCGGGGCCGGGTCCGGCTGCGGCGGTGCGGCCGCCGTGCCGGGCTCCGGTGTCTGCTGATCGCCATCCGTCGGCTGGGGGCGGTCCTGCTCGAGGAACGACGCTTCGCGCCGTGCCTCGTGCATCCCCTCATCCGGGACCGCGGCTGCGGGTTCCTGGGGGTCCGGCGCGCGATCCGGCTCCGGATCGCTGTCCGCCGCGGTGTTCTCCGGGGTGTCGGTGGCGGCCGGCGGCTCCGGGGCTTCCTCCGGCTCCGGCTCCGGCTCGTCGTCGGTGACGCCGTCCGGCGGGGCCGCCGTGGTCTGCGCGGCCGCAGGCGGCTCCGCAGGACCGGTGTCGGCGGCCGGTTCGCCGGGGCCCGGTGCGGTGGTGTCCTCCGGGGTCCCCGGCTCGTCGTCGACGGCCACGGGGGCCTGTTCGGCAGGCGCCGTATCGGCGGCCGCCTCCTCTGCGGGGTCCGTGGAGAGGGCGGCCAGCTCCGCCTCGAAGGCCTCCACCGTCGCCTGCGAACGGGAGGCCAGCAGGGTGGCGGCCGCCCGCACCTCCCTCAGCGGACCGCGCAGGTCCTCGTCGACCACGGGCTCCAGGGCGCCGCTCCAGACCGCGACCGTGTGGACCTGACGCACCAGGTCGTCCGGCGAGCCCGCCGGGCCGTCGCGCAGGGACTGCTCGGCGTCCCGGTACGCCGCCGCCAGCTGCGCGACGGGGTTGGTCGGGTTCCCCATGCCGTCGGGGCGCTGCTGCCGGTCGGCCTCGTAGTAGCGCTGGACCGTGGGCAGGGCGTCCCACCGTGCGAACGCCTCGCCCAGGCGGCCGATGTCCGCCTGCGCCTCCTCGTCGGTGTCGTACGGCCCGGCGGGGTTGAGTGGCGGCACGTCCACGTCCAGGAGCACCACGTCCAGCTCCGGCAGTTCAGCGCCGGCCGGTGCCTCAGCCGCCGCCGACGTCTCCTGGCGGTGCGCCAGGGCCATTGCCTCGCCGGTGGGGAGGCGGTCGGCGTACCCGGCGACGTCGGCGCGCTCGGTCCAGCTGCACACACACCACGCCTCAACCCACTCCTGGGTCGGGCCGCCGAGGGTGACGGCCGTCGCGTGCTGCACCCCGTCAGCGACTGCCGTGGCGTGGAGGCGGAGGCGATCGAGCATCGGCGCCCATGCGGACATGTAGCTGTCGACGGCGGTGCAGGACGCGATCAGGGTCCCCGCCTGGTCCTCGATCAGGAGCGGCGCCAGGTCACCGGAGGCGGTGCGGCCTTGCCACTCCCGGCGGACCGTGTACGGGGCGCCGGTCTCGGCGGTGATCGTCCACGAGCCATCAGGGTGGTACTGGATCGCCTCCGACTCCCCGACTTCCGGCAGCAGCCACAGTCCGGCGTCGTAGTGCATGCGGCGGGCGACGCTGAACCCGGCGGCGACGTCCCCGCCAGCGCTGGCCGCATGTTCGGCGACGGCCGCCAGGGCCGCGCTCTCGCCCTCGCCGGAACCGATGCTGATCACGTCCCACCGGCCCGACGGCTCGACACCGTGCCACCAGGCTTGCCACATGATTCCCCGGGCGCCCCTGCCCTGGGCGTCGTGGGAGATGTGGTACTCGCCGACGGTCAGCCCGGGGCCGGTGACGGTGAACTGGTACGAGGACGGTTCCCCGTTTAGGACCCGCGGGCTGACGGTCAGCGCATCGACGTCGGCGGCCTGGGGCGCCGCCCCCTCAGCAGGCTCCGGCGCTGCGTCGCTACCCGCCGTCCCCCAGCCGGCGAGCCCGAGGATTGCGGCGGCCGTGCGGTCGGTCTCGTCCGCCGCTTCCGTCGGGGTCGCGCCGCGCCGGGCGACCAGCGCGGTCCGGTCCTGGCGGCCGGCGAACGCCTCATCCGCCGCGCGCTTCTGTGCCGTCGCGTTCCCGCCCGCAGCCTTCACCGCCGCTCGCGCTTCACGCATGGCCCGGTCGTCACCGGCTTCGCACGCCTCGGTGAGAATCTGGCTCGTCAGAGCCTGAGCGGGCCACGGGGCGGCCTCTCCGGCATCCAGAGCGGTCGACAGCATCTGCCCGGCAAGCTCCGCGGCCCGGTCGGGCCACTGCTTCCAGTGCAGGTCGACCACCTTCGGATCACCCTTGGCCAGGGCGCCCACCAGGCTCTCCACGTCGCGGTAGCCGAAGAGTCCGTCCTCGTCGCTCAGGAGCCGGTGAGACAGGCACCGCGCGCACACGGTGTAGCAGCCAAGCTCACTGCCCTGGTCATCGTCGACGGCGACCGTGTACCGGGCCCCCGACCTCTTGGCGCTGCACTTGCCGACGTACGGCGCCGACGCGTCGCAGTACGCGTCCGGCGTGTCGGCCATGTCGTCCGTGAGCTGGGCCACGACGCGTAGCCGCGCGGTCGGAATGGCGTCCTGGGCCGAGTTCCAGACCTTCCACTCGGCGACGTACTGCCGATTGTCCGGGCCCTTACGGGACCAGTCCTCACCGGTGTGACCCTGCGCGCCGTCCGGGTCGGTCAGGTGCTCCCAACCCCACCGGCACGACGCGATAAGGCCGACGCGGCCGAACCGCCGGATCAGGAACACACCCTCTTCAAGCTCAACGCGGTCCGTGGTCGTCTCGAACTGCGGGGGCTGCTCCGTCAGGTGCCCGTACCGGGCCCACAGGGACGCGAACCGGGTACGGGTCGCGGTGTCCTCACGGACGCGCGCCAGCACGGCCTCAAGGGGCCGATCCTCCAGATTCGCATTCCACCAGTACGAGCCGTCAGCGTCGTGTCCGGCCTCCCACTGGTCCTCATCAGGACGGGCGTACGTCACCGGGCGGAGCCGGAACTCATGCCCGGCCGCCGTTGTCAGAATCCAGCCCGCCGCCGGTTCGCGCCGGTCGGTGAACGACACGGGGGCGATCGTCTCGCCCTCAATGAGCGCCGCCTGAAGCTGTGCCCCTCGCCCGTCCTCGGTCATCGTCGACTGGGCAGGCAGTTCCTCAGCGGGAACGGCCTCGCTGCCCGTGGCCGTCTCCGGCTCCGCCGGGCCCTCTGCCGGATCGCCGAACAACCCGAGCTGTTCCACCTCGCCTCTGCCCTGGGATGCCACGCCCTCCCCTTCCTGGGTGCGGTCGGTCGGCTGATCCGGTGCGCGCTGTACCTCGGGCGGGGTGGGCTCGTCGACGGTGCTCGTGTTCTCCGCCGGCGGCGCGGCGGCCGCCCGCTCGATCAGGTGGGCGACATCCGCGTGCAGCCGCTGGGCTTGGAAGTCGAGGTGCTGACGCAGCCGGTGCAGGGGCAGGCCGACGTACCGGTTGAGCATGTCGTCGTCGGTGGCGGCGAACAGCGCGGCCGCGGCGGTGCCCGCGGCCTCCATCGCCGCGGCCTTGGCCCGGTAGGCGTCCACGCCCCTCGCGGTCGCGTCGATCGCCCCGATCGCCCTGCTGAGTGCCTGGATCTCGTCCTGGGGGCCAGCGCCGTCCGGCCAGACGCGCGAGGTGACCTCCGCGACGGCGGCGTGCAGGTCGTAGGTCCGCTGAGTCTCCAACGCGAGCTGGTCGTGGCTGCCGTGGCGGCCGAACACCGCGGCGACGTCCTGCGGTGCCCGACGCTCGCGCGGCACGACCTGGACCTCATCCGTGAGGTTCAGGGCGAAGCCGTTGGCGGTGCCCGTGGCCACGTCGCGGGTGGAGAACCCCATGACGCTGCCCCGGCGGTTGTTGTCCGCGAACCGCAGTTCGGTGACGGACTCGCCCCGCGTGCCGCCGTCGGCGATGAGATCGCCCAGGCGGACCTGCGCCACGGTGCGGGTCTCCGGGCGCAGGTCGTCACGGTGTTCGGCCGGGATGAGCTGCGCTCGCGCAGGCAGTTGCCGGATGAAGACGCTCTCTGGTGCGGTCACCTCCCTCCCGGTCTGGTCGAGGATCACGGCATCGAGCAGCGTGGTGTTCTGGCGGTAGTCGCGGTACCCGGGGTAGACGGTGCCGGTGACGGTGGCCGTTTCCGGCACGGGCAGCCCCCAGGCCTCCCCGTCCCATTCGATGTTCCTGCCGTTCACGACAACCGTGATCCGGTTGCCGCCCTGGAGCGCCTCGCGGGTGACCTCGTGCGGGTCCTGCGACGCCGCGGCGGCCGCCGTCTCCTGCGCGGCGGGTTCTTCCGGCTGCTCGGTGTGCTGCTCGACATCGGCCGCGGGTTCGGTGACCACGCGGGTCCCCCAGATCTGGTGGGCGCGGGCGAGTCTGCCGACTTCGGACCTCTCCACGTCGAAGGTGGACACGACGTGCTCGAAGCACAGAGGGTCGCTGTCGCCGACGCGGTAGAGCGGCTGAGGCTCAGCGTCGGCCGCGTGCAGGTTGGACCCCCCGCACCTTCCGTCGGCCGCCAGGGCGAAGTTGTAGTCACGGCCGTGCGCGCGGAGAGGCTTGGCGGCGTCCTCGCGGGCCTCCCGGACCACGCGCTCGCAGATCTCGACCGCCCCGCCCCGGCTTTCCGCACCGCCGAACGTCCGGACCGCTTCGCCGTCGATCTCGATGCGAGGAGTGAAGATCTGGACGCCGCTGAAGTTGTGGCGGGTCACCCCGACCACGAACGGCACGCCGTCCGCGAGGACGTCGAAGACCAGCTCCGGCCCGCGCGGCGTGATCTCGCCGACCGTGACCGGGATGGGCTCACGCACCACGGCCAGGCCCTCGCGCGGCACATAGTCGGCGTACGACGTGAGGGGCTGGGAGGGGACGGAGTCCACGGGGGGCAGGTTCTCGAACGGCACCTGTTCCGCGGGCCCGTCGACGGGCCGCAGGTCCGCAGCGGCGCCGTTGAGGGCGTAGGTGTAGCCGGTGGCCTTCTTCCCGCTCCGGCTGAGGACGTGGTACTCGCCGGTGACGCCGGTCCGGTCGGTGCTGACGTACCAGGTGTCCTTGCCCGGGCCGGGCGACATCACCTGTCCGGTCACCTGCGGGCCGTTGGGCCCGTCCCGCCAGGTCACCCACGAGCCGATGTCGTACTCCGCGGGGATCAGGCCCGGGGCGTCCTCCTGCCGGGTCAGACGCAGGGAGGGCAGCGGCCGCAACGGTTCCATGCCGCTGGCCGTCTTGTAGGTCTGGCGCCACCGGTTCAGCTGGTCCGCCTGCTCCGCGGGCGTCTGGGTTGACTGTTCGTTCTTGGTTTCGACGACGGCAGCGAACTCGCTGCGACGCCGCTGGTAGCCGTCCACGGCCTCCTGATGGAACCCGGCGTCGGCAGGGACCACGTGCAGGGTGAACGTCAGCCGCCCGTCGGTACTGGTCAGGCGCTCTCGCCCGTCGTCCGTCGCGGCCGTGCCTGCACCGGTCGTGTCCGGCCCGCCGGCGACCGCTTCGGGCTGGACCTCTTCCACGGTCATCTGTCCGTCCGCCAGTTCCTCGGTGCCGTCGCCGCCCGGCTCCGGCTCCTGGGCCTGACTCTCGGTGTGCTCGTCGGAGGCGTCGGCGGGCTCGGCAGCCGCGGCATCGTCAGCGCCGTCCTCGGGGGCAGGGGC
Source organism: Streptomyces sp. NPDC107654 (assembly GCF_055639035.1). Taxonomy (NCBI): domain Bacteria; kingdom Bacillati; phylum Actinomycetota; class Actinomycetes; order Kitasatosporales; family Streptomycetaceae; genus Streptomyces; species Streptomyces sp. NPDC107654. The sequence continues at coordinate 48,127 of NZ_JBVKBI010000030.1, read as the reverse complement.
GGGCTCGTCCGCAGGGATCGGGGCGCCCAGCCCGGCCTCCCGGTTCTGCTGGACGATGATCTGTTGCCGCTCCCGCCACTGCTCGAACGCTTCGTCGGTGTCGTTGTCCTCCGTCCAGGTGTTGACGAGCACCACGGGCTCGGGGGCGGGATTCTCCGCGTCGAATGCGGACAGCCTCGCGGCCGCCGCGTCCACGTTGGCCTGGTGGGGTGCCCGCTTCTCCGCGTTCTCTTGGAGGGCCTTCTTGCGGCTGTTCTCGGTGGGGTGCTTCTTCGGGTCGAGCATGGACTCGGTCAGCTCGGGGATCTTGTCCCGCTCGGTGATCGCGCCGACGATCCCGTCGAGCAGCTCGACCCGGCGCCGTGCGTGCTCGATGGCGGGCCCGTAGTTCACCGCTTCCTGCTGGGCCGTCAGCACCGCCACCTCCTTCTCCAGGCCGGGAAGGCGCTCACGGTCCATCAGCTGGTGGTCCTCCGCCTTTTCGAGGGCGGTGGCCAGACGGCCCAGCATGGTGGCACCGATGTTGCCCTTGACCAGGTCCTCCACGGAGCACCGCGATTCGCTGTGCCGCAGCTCGGGGAAGCCGACGTACGCGCGGACCTCGCCGCTGCCGTGGGCGATCTCCGGCTGGACGGCGAAGTCGAGGCCGCCGAAGGTGCCCAGCTTCTTCCACGGGCCGATGCCCTCGCGCTGGTGGGCGCGCACGGCTTCGGTGACGACCTGGCGCAGGACCGGGGCGGCCTCGCTGAACTTCTCGAACTCGCGGCCGCCGATACGGATGCGGAAGGCGTCGCCACGGATCGTCTCGGTGATCTTCGGCAGGGCCTTCTCGCGGGCCGCGATGGCCGCCCGGGTACCGGCGAGTTCGCCTTCCTTGGTGCCCAGCAGTTCCATCTGGCGGACGCGGTCGGCGGCCGCGTTGCGGCGGTCGGCCTCCAGGCCCTGGAGATGGATCTTGGCTTCCATGAACTGCCGCATGTAGGGGTTGCCGCCGATCTCGGCGGCCATCGTGGCGTAGTCCCAGTCGCTCGCGCCGATCTCTTCGACGGTGTCGCCGTCGTCGTCGCCGACGCCAGGCGGACGCTGGATGTCGCGCAGCCCTTCGGCCTTCGAGGTGAGCAGACCGACCTGCCAGGCGTCCATGCTGCCCTTGGTGGCCAGGAAGTAGATGTCCACTTCCTCGTGCTGGTTGCCCGGCCGCAGGGCGCGGGCGTTGCGCTGCATCATCATGGCCGGGGTCCAGTCCTGATCCAGGTGCATCAGGGCGTAGGCCCGGTTCTGCCCGTTGAAGCCCGTACCGAGGACTTCGCTGGAGCCCATCAGGACCGCGATGCCGCCGTTGTTGGCAGCCCGGGTCATCTCGGCTTTCCGCTCCGGGGTCCGGTGCTCCTGCGCGAACTGGACCATGTCCGGGGGGACACCGCGGGCGGCGAGCAGGTCACGCAGTTCGGCGTAGAGGTCGAAGCCGCCCTTGTTGTTGCCGCCGGGGGTGCCGGAGTTGGCGAAGACGAAGAACAGGCCGCCGGGGACCGGGTGCGGGGTGTCGTCGCGGCTGGAGACGGCGTAGGTGTGGTCCTTGTGGGCGTGGTAGCCGGCGGCGATGATGTCGGCCGCCTCCACGAGCTTGTTACCCGCGGGTGCGTTGGTGTCCACCAGCCGGGGGTCGAGGGCGACGGCTCGGCCCTCGCCGGAGACGGCCAGCATGTTGTCCTCGTCGCGGGTGACGTCTCCGGCATGGATCGCCTGCCCCCGCACGACCAGGGACTGGAGCCGGGTCCGCTGGTCGGCGGTCGGCTCCACCAGCACCAGCTTGGGGGCGCCGCCGGCGACCTTCGGCCGCTCGATGCCGACCTCGTCACCGGTCTTGGTGTCGGTGGCCAGCCCCCACATGGTCTTCATCGTGGACTTCGACACGAACCGGCTGAACCGCTCCACGATCGTCAGGCCGCTGCCATCGGGCGCCTGCTCGATGCGCTGGACCCTCTGCCCGAAGGTCTCCGACCACAGGTCTGGGCCGTGGACTCCGAACTGGTCCAGCAGCCACGGCGTCGCCAGCTCAAGGCACGCATACTGCTCGAAGATGGAGTTCTCCACCGGCGTGCCGGTGCCGAGGGTCACGGTGGGGCGGCCGCCGTCGTACTCCGCCATCCGGTGGTGCCAGCTGAGCTTCTGGTGCAGGTCCACCGCGCGGACGCTCGCGCTCTCGCCACCGGCCTCCTTCGAGCGGAAGCCGACGGCGGTGAACCGGTGTGCCTCGTCGATGCAGGCGTAGTCGAACCCGAGGTCGTCCCAGTACACCTCTCCCGGGGTGCGCATCGGGGCATCGTTGCGCCGGATGCGGGACTCCACCGTGGCCAGGCGCTGTTCCAGCTTCATCAGCGCGAAGGCGTTGTGCGGGACACCGCGCTCGCGCTCCAGCTGCTCCTTGAGCGACTCGATCTCGCGGAAGAGGTACAGCTCCTGCTGTTCGGGGCTCATCCGGATCGACTGGAACGCGCCCTCGGTGAAGATCACCAGGTCCGGGCTGTTGGCGCGCAGCCACTCCAGGACCGGGCGCCGGTTGCCGTCTGCGAGGTCGTCGGAGGTGATCAGGTGGATGTCCGCGTTGGGGTAGAGCAGCTTGGCCTCATCGAGCCACTGCCTACCCAGGCCCGGCTGGACGACCGCGAACGGCTTGGCGATCTGCCCGGAGGCCTTGAGGGCCTGCGAGCCCATGACCATCGTGGTGGTCTTCCCCAGGCCCATCTCGTGCGCGAGGATCACGCCCCGCTCGAACTGCATCCGCGCGGCGCCGGCCAGCTGCCACGGGTGCGGAGTCCGCTCGGTGGTGAACCCCTCCAGGGTGGGGGCGAGGCCGTCGTAGCTGCGGACGACATGCCCGTTCATCTGCCGGTTGTAGGCGTCTGTCAGCAGGGTGACCCGCTGGGTGCTCGCGGTGCAGAACTCCTCGAACGCAGAGCGCATCGCGTCGGCCTTGTACCGCATGGCGCGGGTGGCGTCCTCGTCGACGCCGTCGCCGTCGAGCCGGTGGACGACCATCGACGCCCGGCCGAGGAGGGCCTTGGCGATGTGCACCGCCGAGCGCCGCTCGGTGCCCTTCAACGCGTTGATCGCGTCGGGCACCTTCCCTGAGGCCAGCGACCAGCCGTAGCGCTCGTTGTGGCTGACCTGGATGGTCGGGTCGCCGAGGTACTCGCGCAGGAAGCCCTGCACCAGCGGCGCAGGAATCCAGTGGGCGCCGAGCTGGGCGGTGAACTGCCCCAGCCGCTTCGGCGGCGGCTGCACCACTTCCAGGGCGGCAACGTTCACCGCGTACTTCGGATCGGTGGTGGCCGCCTCGCGGGCCCGCTCCAGCTTCTCCCGCACTGCCCCCGACAGGTACGCCCCGGCGTGCTCCAGCTTCTTGGTGACCGGGTTGTCGAAGACCTCGGTGCCCAGCCGCGCGCGGGCCTCGTCTTCGGTGGTGTCCAGCAGTGAGGCGATCAGCGGCAGGTCCACGCGGCCGGTGGCGCCCATCACGGCTGTCAGCGCCGTCTTCGGGTCGTCGGTGGGCTCCAGGTCGCCGCGCCGGGCGCCCGGCCGCCGGGTGAGGACCTCGGAGTTGACCGCCCGGTCATTCGCCTTGTCCCAGTGCTCCAGGCCCAGGACGACGGCGGCGTGCGGATCCTGGCGGAACCAGCCCCAGCCCGTGGGGAGCCGGTCCTCGCCGTCGAGTTCGACGCCGGCCGCGCGGGCGGCGGCCGCCGCTTCCTCGCCCGGCAGCGCCAGCCGGGTCTGCCGGGGGCGCGACAGCGGCCCGTGCTTGGCGGTGTAGGAGGCGTGCAGCCGGGCGAGCTGGTCGCGGACTTCGCGCGCGCGGTCCGGGTCCTGGCCGGTGCGGTCCAGCTCCTGCAGTTCGCCGGCGACGTCGCGCAGCGCCAGCAGCGTCCGCAGCTGTTCGGTGCCCGAGACGCCGTCCGCCGTGATGACCCGGACCGGGTCCGCGCCGTTGACGTGCTGCCAGATCGCTCCGTTGTCGTCGGTGTAGAGGCGGCCGGTGAAGTCGGTGGCGTGCTTGAGCCGGGCGGTCTGGAGGAGCAGGGGCTCGCGGTGGGGCCAGTCCTCGTGATGGACGTAGCCCAGGCCGTCGGCGACCGCCGCGGCGGCGGCGGCCTGCATCCGCTCGCGCAGCAGCCGGGGCGCCTCCCCGGGGTCGCCCTGCACGGTCACCCGGGGCCCGTACGGTCCCGTCTCGGTCGTCAGGCGCCCCAGCACGTGCTCGGGGTGCTCGGTGAAGTAGGCGTTCACGGTCACGGCGTTGCCGCCCAGCTCCCGCTCCGGCGCCTCGATCCAGGCCAGGTCGCGCGGTTCCTCGCCCTCCGCGCGGCGCCGGAACACGAGCACGTCGGCGACGACGTCGGTGTCGGCGGTCTCGCCGAAGGTGCCCTTGGGTAGCCGGTAGGCGGCCGCCAGGTCGCCCCAGCGGGACATGTCGCGGCGGGCGGCGGTGTCCTCACCGTCCAGTGTCCACCGCGAGGTGATCACGGCCATGTAGGCGCCCGGCCGCAGCAGCGCGAGCTGCTTGATGATGAACCCGTTGTGCAGGGAGTGGCCGCCCGCCCGGTAGCGCCGCTCGCCGAACGGGGCCTGCGCGAAGGGGACGTTGCCGATCACCGCGTCGAAGGTGCCGAGGGGGACGTCGGTGTCGGTGAACGACTCCGCCAGCACGTTGGCGTGCGGGTAGATCCGTCCGGCAATCGCCGCGGTGGTCGGGTCCAGCTCGACACCGGTCAGCCGCGCGGCCGGCGGGGCGACTCCGAAGAACGCGCCGGAGCCGCATCCGGCCTCCAGCACCTCCCCGCCGTCGAAGCCGTACGCGGCCAGGCCCTGCCACATCGACTCGGCAACAGCCTGCGGGGTGTAGTGGGCCGACAGCACGGCCCGGGACGCCGCCCGCCACTCGAAGGGGTCCAGCAGGTCCCGCAGCTCCCCGCGCACCCGGGAGTACGACTCCCAGGCGGCGTGGTCCGTCTCGAAGCCGCCCTCCCGGTCCCCACCGGGTCCGTAGATCGGCTCGTCCGGGTCCGGCTCGTCGAGGAAGACGGTCGGCACCGAACCCCACCCCGACCAGCGGGCCAGGGTGCGCGCCTCGCCGATGGTGGTGCCGCGGTTCTCGCGCTCCAGTGTCCGCAGCACCTTGATGGCTGCAAGGTTTGCCTCAGCCCGGGCCAGCGGTCCGCGCGGCAGATCCGCCGGATCGGGGCGGAACCGCCGGGTCGCTACAGGTTCTCCAGCTCCCTGCGGATCGACGCCAGCTCCACCGCTTCCGGACTCAGCGGCGCCGCCTGGTCCTCCGCGTCCTCCGGCGGCGGCAGCATCTCGCGCAGGACCTGCTCCCGCGCCGTCGCCGAGATCTGCGCCATCTGCCCGACCCGGGCCTGGTACTCCGTCTCCGGCTCCAGCGCTTCCTCCAGGTCCTCCTCCGCCGCGGCGATTGCCTCGCTCATCTGCGTCCCCAGCGTCCGGAAGTACCGCTCCGGGTCCTCCATCGCCGCCAGCTCCCGGGGCCGGAACTCCTCCCAGTGCCGCCGCAGCAGCGTCGCGTACTGGCTGTTCGCCGCCATCGCTCTCGCCTCCCTCTCGTTCGTCGACGGTACCGGCCAGCGCAGCCATCTGCGCCGCCAGCCGTCCCTGATCCACACCGCGCCGCTCCACGTCGCCGCCGGCGGCGCGTACCTGCTCGATCACCGCGTTGATGCCGATGAGCGCGGCGCCCATCGCCGGGATGCGCCGCTTGGCCGCCTCCCGCTCCCGCTTGGGCAGCTGCTCGTTGAGGGACTGCTCGCGCAGGTCCTCCGTGGTCCGCTCCGCGATCCGCGCCAGCTCCCCGAGGAGGCCCTCCTCGAAGTAGAACGGGTAAGCCCTCATGACCTGGTTCGTGAGGGGGTTGAGCACCTTCGTCTGCGTCGGCAGCTGGTAGGGGGTGAGCAGGTCGAGCACCCGGTCGTATTCGCGGGACAGCTCCGAAGGCCTGCGACGCAGCCACGACACCAGCGGATCGTAGGAACTGCTCGGCAGGTCCACCTCCCGCGTGTTGCCCCAGGTGCGCCGGGGCAGCGTCTCCGGGTCCTGGTCGTAGCGCCGCACCAGCGCGGCCATCGCCGCAGGCCCGGAGTCGAAGTCCCCAAGGCTGCTGCGCTCGTCCCAGCCAGCCAGGGCCCGGAACTTCTTCCCGTGGCGCTCCACGTAGCCGTAGGCGCAGGAACGCTCCGAGCCGTCGATCAGTACCTGCCGCTTGCCGCCGATGCTGTCGCCCATGACCGCGCGGGCGGCGTCCGGGTTCTGCTCCAGGCCCCGCTGGTGCCACTCGTCGTCCACGGCCCGCAGGCGCTTCGCCCGGGCGTCCTTGACCGCCTCGCTGTAGGAGTAGGCGGACTGCTCGTTGCGGGCCGCCAGGTGCGAGCCCAGGTCGGCGCTCTCGGCGATCAGTTCCTCCAGCGTCATCTCGCCGACCGGCGTGCGCTCGCTGTAGGACCGCGCCCGTCGGGCGACCCGTTCGTCCTGGAGGCTCTTGCGGTAGGCGGTGACCTGGTCGTTCAACTCGTTGCCGCCGGGCAGGCGGGTCCACACCGGCCCGATCCGCTCGTAGGCGCTCTCCAGCGCCTCATCGTCCAAGTCGGCCGCCGCCGGGCCCGCCATGAGGGCCCGGGCGGTGCGGCCGTTCTGCTCGGCGGTCACCGCATCGCGCCGCCGCTCCAGCGCCCGGTACTTCTCGTCGGAGGAGTGGAACGACGTCTTGTGGATCGTCTTCTTCCACCACTCACTCTCGGCGGCCAGGTCCTCGTTGCTCAGCTCCGTGACCGGCGCCGCCGCCGCCTCCCGCTCCACCAGCCGCCTGCCGATCTCCTGGCGCAGGCGCTGGTACTCGGCCTCCGTCACGGGGGATTCGGCACTGCTGTAGCGGTACGTGCGGCGGGCCGTTGCGGCCGCGTCCTCCGCCGCCAGCAGTTCCTCGTCGGAGAGAACGGTCAGGTCCTCCGGCTCGGGCTCGGGCTCCGACTCCGGGACGGGCTCCGGGACGGGCGGCGCGGCCGCCGGCGGGGCCTGCTGCGCCGGGACAGCGGCAGCGGCCGCCGCAGCGACTGGTGTCGGCGAGGTGGGCAGATCCTCCAGCGTCTGGCCGGGGCCCAGCACGACGATGTTGCGGTCCTGCCGGGCGAAGGCCTTCAGCACCGCGGCGAGGTTGCGGTCACGGGTGCCCGGGTTCCACTTCCGGCCCGTCGCCCGCGCCTGCCGCTGCCCCGACCAGTACAGGTTTCCGGCCTTCACCGCCCGCACGTCGTCATCGTCGTACTTGTCGGTGCCGTACACCGCGGCGACGCCGTCTTCCTCCCATCGCACCCACACCCGGTCACGGGCGCCCGGGTCGGCCACCGCCCGGTGATGACGCGCGGCCAGCTCCGCGAACGTCGTCAGCCGTCCGTCTCCGATCCCGTCGGCGACCAGCCGCGTGTCACCGACCCGGCCCGCGATGGCACTGCCGTACCCGCTGGCACGGCGTGCGGAGGCGATCTCGGCGCCGTCCGGACCGAACACGGTGACCGCGCCGCCCTTGATCAGGGCGTGATAGCCCGTCACCGCCGCTACCGGCTCCGCCCCTTCGGGAAGCGGCAGCGGGCCAGGTGAGGCGGCCGGAGCTGTCTCGGGCGCGGTGCCCGCTTCGGTGTCCGCCGTCGCGACTTCATCCCCCATGCGCTTCTCCCCGTGCCACGAACTCCCGTGGCACGTCAGCAAGCACACGCCACGTTCTCCCCACCGGACCCTACCGACCAAGGTCAAAAACCTCGATCCAGATACGCCGGGGCCAGTTCGGTGAATGCGGGTGATTCCGAGCACCGTCTTCGGCCGCGCCTTGGCCGAATTCACCGTTCTTTGTCAGTGGCGGTGGGTATCGTTTTTCGAGCAAGGCCACGCACAGGCCCAAGCCAGCCTCAGCCCATGACTGGGAGCGATCTGAGGCGAAGGTGCCAGGACCAAGAAGGTCCCAGCGCATCAGTGCGACGAGAGCGCCACCGGTCCGTCCCGACGGATCTTCCGTATGCCCGCGCAGCTCACCACGTTCTTGCTCGCGTGCATCGGGTCATGGGTAACCGCTGCACGCCGACGAGGAGAACTCGTGGTCAAGAAGCACGGGAAGAAGCAGCGCGCCAAGAAGAAGGCGCAGCGCACCGGAGCCGCGTACAGCTCCGCGGCCGCCGGCACCACCCACACGCACACCCCGCTCCCCGACCTGAGCGCCCTGCCGCTCGTGCCGCACGGCAGCTGGAGGGTCCTGGATCTCGACCTCGCCGCCCGGCTGGTCGCCGCCTGCCGGGCCGGATGCCAGCCGTGCCAGCAGAGGCTGATCCCGAAGGTCGTGAAGGAGAACCGGGCGACGCTCGCCGCGCTCGCCGGAGCCGTCTACGGCGCGGTCCCCACCGTCGGGTTCGCCGCCTCCGACACGACCCGGCAGTGGGCCCCCCTGGCCCGTACGGCCATGCAGGCCGGGAGCGGTGACGAGGCGTTCGCCGCCGTCGATGCGATGGACGAGGCCGCTGCGGCCGCGCTCCTAGACGACGCGCTCGATCACTGGGCGATGGGGGACGGTCCGGTTCTGGCGGAAGCCGTCCGGAAGGTCGCCGAGGGCGCGGCACGGCGCGGGACCACCGACCCGATGGACGCCTTCCGGGCGGCCGGGATCGACGTCTTCACCCTGGACGACCTGGACCTGGGTGATGTCGACGCCTACCACCTCGCGGAGAACTACGGGGTGTTCGTCGGGCAGACGACGACCCCCGACGGGCAGCCCCTGCCGATGCTCACGCTGTACCCGGAGAGCGAGGGCGCCGGGATCGAGGACCTGGAGGCCCGCACCGACTGGGACCACTGGGGGTTGCACGGCATGCCGGACGTGGACCCGTCCTGGCGACTGCGCGCCACCATCGCCGACCGCTCCCTGAGCGGACTGGTCCACGTCGACGACGACGGCCAGGACGACATCGAGCTGTGGCGGGCGGCGCAGACCGTGAGCCTGCCCGCGGACTGGTGGGCGCTGCTCGACCGGGCCCAGCACGTCCTGGTCGTCGGCCCCGTCAAGGAAGCCGACCACCAGGCCCTCCAGGCTGCCGGCGACGCGGGCGAGCTGCTCGCCGTCATCGCACGAGTGAGCTTCCACTGATGGCCCGCCGTGAGCGCCGCCCCCGCCAGCACCTGCCCGGGATCGCCGACCTCCGCATCGCAGCCGACGAGGCCACCACTGCCCTGGTCGTCGAAGCCCTGCGCCGGGAGTTCACCATCACCGACCCCGAGCCGTACGACAGCGGATACAGCTACCTCCGACTCGACACCGGCAACACCGCGGCGGACCCGGACGACGACTGACCCGCCTCATCTCCGGTCGGAAAACAGGAACCTGCCCAGGCCAGGGACACACAGCCCCGGTGCCGTCCGGCGCGCACGCACCCGCACCACGGGAGCGCTGACCGCGCCGGGCGGTGCCGGGGGAGCGGGGGCCTGGGGGGCGGCGAAGCCCCCCAGCAGCCACCGGCCCCGGCCCCGGGCGCATCGAGGAGACCCGCAGATGCACCAGGAAGTGAAACCCCCCGAGTCCCCACCCGAAGCCAGCGCCGACGGTGTGGTCTGGCTCCGGCCCGAGTACCAGGGCCGTCACGGCGAGCTGGTCACCCTGGCCGACGGCGCCCGGCTCGTCGGCGTCAGCAAGTCCGCGATCTCGAACTGGCAGAAGCGCCACGCGAACTTCCCCCGGCTCGTGCTCCTCACCGGCTCGTTGCACAAGCGGACCAAGTGGGTCGTCGCGACGGAGCTGGTCGACTTCGCCCGCCTCCAGCGCGCGAGGAAGCCCAAGACCGGCCGCAAGAGCCCGCAGCGTCCCGGCGCGCAGATCGCCGCCGAGAAGACGGCGCACTACGAGGAGGTGGTACGGACCCTCACCGAGCGAGAGAAGCGCCAGGCCCAGGCCCTGGCCCGCACCCGGGCCGCCAAGCGTGCGGCCGGCGAAAGGCTCGCCGAGGCCCGCGCCCGGCTCGCCGCCGAGATCGACGCCGTCGCCCGACTCGGCACCCAGAAAGACCACCGCACCACGACCGCCGAGAAGGAGCACCGCCCGTGACGGAGACCATGCAGGACACGACGACCGAGAACGCCACGACCGAGGCCACCCCGGTGATCCCGCAGCAGGAACCGCCCCTGCCCGAGGCCTTGGGCGCCCGACGTATCGCGGGCCTGCTCGCCGACCACACCGGCGAGCCGGTCACCGCCGCCGACGTCGACGAGCTGGTCACCCAGGAGCACCTGGAGGCGGTCGACCACTACAAGGGCTGGCCGATGTACTCCACGGCGGCCGCGCTCGCCCTCGATGTCGACCTGGTGCGGTCGATCGTCGCCGACCGCCTGGCGTGGGAGGCGGCGAGCCTGCCCCGGGACGCGGCGGCCGACCGGATCGGCTGGCACTGGAGCGACCTGGTGCGGATGGGGGAGGAAGGTCGTATCACCACCGGCCGCGGCGGCCGGTACCTGATCGCCGACCTGGACACGATGGCCGTCGAGGCCGACGGCGAGCAGTACGTCACCGCCCAGGCCGCCGCCACCGACGTGCTGGAGATCCGGGCGAGCGACTGGAAGTACGTCGAGGCCGCCGGGTGGGTCCGCCCGGCCCACGTCTACGAGAAGGAGGTCGGCCGCTACCGCACGGTCACCGTCTCGCTCTACCGGCTCGGTGACGTCCGCGCCCTGCTGGAGCTGCCCGGCGTCGACTGGGAGGCGGTCCGCGGCCTGCCGAAGGGAACGCCGTCCCCGCTGCGCGAGTACGCCAGGCTCGCGCCGACCCGGGCCGCCGCCGTCCGAGGCTTCGCCCAGGGCCTCGCCGACCGGCACGGCGTGACCGTCTGGGCCTGGCACTCGCCGTACACCGACCGCTGGGAGCTGGACTGGGAACGGATCGAGGACCTGCCCACCGAGGCCACGGTGCGGCGGGAGCTGGCCGACGACCCCGAGGCGGGCGCCTACGCGGGCGAGATCGAGCTGCGCCCGGCGTGGGGCGAGATCACCCGGGAGGCGCGAGACCTGCTGAAGCCGGGCCGCGCGGTCGTGCTCGACACCGAGACCACCGACCTGTACGGCCGCACCGTCGAGATCGCCGTGATCGACGCGGCCACCGGCAAGAAGCTGATGGACACCCTGGTCGACCCGGGCGCCCCGATCAGTGACGGAGCCCGATGGGTGCACGGCATCACGGACGAGATGGTCGCCGGGAAGAGGCCGTTCGAGAGGGTGCTCCCCCGGCTCCGCAAGGTCACCAAGGGCCGGACGATCCTCGCCTACAACTCCGAGTTCGACCGATCCGTGGTCCTCAAAGACGTCGAGCGGGCCGGGAAGAAGCCGATGCACCTGGAGCCCCAGGACAACTGGTACTGCCTGATGAACGCATACGCCGACTGGCTCGGCTCCCGCCGGTGGCTCCGGCTCGGTGGCAGTCACCGCGCCGCCGGCGACTGCGAATCCGCCCGGCAGGTGCTGATCGAGATCTCGAAGGGGCGGGGCACCGAGTTCACCCCGACCCCGCCCGCTCCGGGCGACCCGGTCAGCGGCCCGCCCGCCGGTACGGTCCTCGCGGCCACCGCCATGCCGCACACCTGACCTCCACGCGTCCGCCTGACCTGCGGACGCTTCACCTCGAATCACAGACTGCCGGAGTTCCAGACTCCGGCAGTCTGCGTTTGAGGGGGTGGGCGTGCCCGGGCGGGCGAACGTCCGGCCGGGCGGCGACGTCGGCGGTTGCGCTACGAGAAGACGCCGGGTCACTGCCAGACTGCCGAAGTCACAGACTCCGGGGATGCCGGAGTCACAGAGTCACGGACCGAGAAAGGAGAGGCCCATGCCGCAGCGCAGGAACAAGCGTGTCGCCGCCGGCAGCAATAAGGGCGGCGTCGGCAAGACCGGCTGGGTGGAGATGGTCGCGGCCGCGCTCGCCGAGATGAACCAAAGGGTCTTGGTGGTCGACGTCGACCCGCAGGCGAATCTCTCGCGCAGGATGGGGCGCCCCTACCGCAAGGAACAGCCGATTGTCACGATCTCCGAGGTCGTGAAGGCCAACGAGGCCGGGTGCGCCGTCGACGCGATCATCCCCTGCGGGTGGGACGGCATCTATGCCGAACGGATCGACATCATCCCGAGCCGGTTCGACCTGGACAACCGCATCTCCGAGGCCGCCGTGATGGGCGCGCGCCAGCGCCTGGCCCGCGCCCTTGACGGCGTCGATGACGACTACGACTTCACGCTGTTCGACTGCCAGCCCTCCCTCGGGCACCTCACCCAGCTCGCCCTGGCGGCCGCCGACTACGCCGTCGCCCTGGTCGAGCCGGAGTACGACGGCGTCGACGGCGCGGTCCGCTTCCGGGACTTCATCCACGACGAGATCAACCGCATGGAGATGGGCAACCTGGACCTCCGGTTCGCGGCCGCCATCCCCTCGCTCGTCGACGGCCGCCTCGCCGCGCACACCCACCACCTCGGAACGCTCCCGGGCATCTTCGGTGAGGAGATGGTCTGGGAGCCGATCCCGCTGCGGTCCGTGGTGAAGGACGCCGCCGACGAGGCCCAGCCGCTCTCTGCCCAGGGCAGCCGCGCAACCGAGATGCGCGAGGTCTACAAGGCCTCCGCAGAACGCATGATCAAGGAGTTCGTGTGACACCGCCGAGGACCCGGTCCGTGGTCTCCCCCGACTCCGGCATAGGGGCAGGGCGCAAGCCGCTGACGCCCTCCGTCGAGCCCATCCTCGGTGAGGGTGAGCAGGGTGCCCAGTCCCGGACCGCCGGGTCGCCGGAGCCGCACCGCTCCGGCGACCCGAAGTGGACGACGCTGGAGCGCAAGGAGGCCCGACTGCGGTCCGATCAGCTCACGGACCTTGCCGACCTCCGGCGCCACCTGGGAGCCCACCGCCGGGACCGCTCGGAGATCATCACCGACAACACCTTGATCCGTGTGGCCGTCGACCTGCTGTTGCAGGGGCACGCCAACCGGCTCCACGGCGACACGGAGGAGGCTCTGTTGGCCTCCGTGCTGCCACGGCGCCGGGCTGTCGCCGCGGCGGAGGAACCCGCCCCGGAGAAGGCCGAGGAGGCCAGCACAAGGAGGGCCCGACGATCCGGCGGTGCGAAGGCCGAGCGGAGCCAGACTTCGTAAGTCCGGTACTCCCGGAGTCTGTAATCCGGCCAACGGGCGCGGTTCTCGCCAACCGCGCCCGTTCCGTTGTCTCGACACAACGGAGCGGCGCTAGGATGCCGCCGTTCGTTGTTCCGGCACAACGGAAGGAATCCGGGTGGACAACGTCGACATGATGGCCGAGCAGATCGCCGATCTGATCCGGCAGGCGAACACCGGCGAGACGACCCCGACCGAGCGCGTGCAGCTGCTCGCGCAGGCGGTCGGCCTCGCGGTCGACCCGCTGCGCCAGCTCGAACTGCTGATGCTCGTCGCCGACACGGCGGGCCGGGCCGCGCACGATGCCGCCGGCCGCGCCCTGCGCGGCGAGGGCCGACCGGAAGGCAAAGCCGCGACCTGGACCGAGATCGGCAGCGCGGCCGACCTGTCGAAGGACACCGCCTTCCGGCAGTTCCACGGCGGCGACGCCCTCTCGTGGTCCCCGGCGGCACGCGGCGTCCGCCAGGCCGTACGGCGGCCCGCATCCGGGGAGGCCCGCTGATGCCCGTCGACCAGGGCCTCACGGGGCCAGAGCTGCTGCGCGCGGCCGCCGCCGAGGTCTGCTCGTGGGAGGAGGAGATCTCCGAAGCCCGCGGCCGCCAGGTGCGTTGGGTGGCGGGCGAGTACGGCCGGGCCCTCGCCCACGCCGACCACCCGCTCGACAGCGAGGCCGAAGCACGCACCCTGTTCCGCCGGGCCGCCGTCGACGCCTACCTGGACCTCGCCGCCCGCGGCGAGCTGCGGGCCCGCGCGGCGGACAAGAAGAGGGCGAGCACCGACAACTCGCGGCAGACCCGCATCGAGGTCCTGGCGCTGCTCGCGAAGGCGGCCGGGGTGTACGCCGACCTGCCGCCGCAGCCCGACCCCGCCCGCAAGCAGCCCGTGCCCAAGCGGGCCCGCTCCCTGCTGCGGACCTCCCTGGAGGAGATCGCCGACCGGGGCGAGGCCCTGCCCGGGCAGGTCCGGATGCTCGCCCTGGGTGCGACCGCCGTCGACACCGGGGCCCGCTCGGGGGAGCTGTGCGCGTGCCGGATCGAGGACCTCGCCCCCTCACTCGACAAGGTCCGGATCGTGCGCAGGCCGCAGGGATGGAGCGAGTCGGAGGCCTACGTCGAGCTGATCGACCTGTCCGGGCTCTCCCGGACCGCGCTGCGCCGGTGGCTCGTCGAGCGGCACGCGCTGCTGGAGCGGGTCCAGGGCACCACCACGGCGCTGTGGGTGGGGCTGCGCGCCAACCACCGCGGCGAGTACACGGTCCCGCCCGGCACGCCCCTGGAGCCGCGCGGGCTGTACCGGGCCTGGACCCGGGCCGTCGACCAGACCAACGCACAGATGGCCGGCGAGCCCTCGTGGGTGCCGCTGCCCACCCGCATGGAACAGCTGCGCCGCGGGGTCAGCCCGAAGGCCTCCCCGGCCCCCCGCCAGCCGGACGCCGAACAGGCCGTCGTCCTCCTGGACGACGTCGCCGAGTGCGGACGCGCCCTCGCTGAGTCGCGCCGCTCCGGCGAACCGGACACCGACGCCGAACTCGAAGCGCGCCTTGCCTGCCGCAAGGCCGTACGGGCGGCGTGGGCCGAAGGGATCGAGCACGCGATGCAGCTCTCCGCGCTCACCGAGGCGGGCCTGACGGAGACCGCCGACCTGGCGGCCGCTGGATGGGAGCCTGCACTGCTCGCCGCGATCGAGCGTGCGATGGGATGGGGGCGGCCTTCCAAGGCCAAGGAAGCCGTCTGACCTGCGCCCGCATTACGTGAGTCCCGGAGTCACAGACTCCGGGACTCACGTCGTTTCTCCGGACGTCTGCCCGGCTGTCGGCGCCGGGTGCCATCATGGCCGCGTGCCCGGGCAACCGGGCTGTGCTCCCCGCGTCAACGGGGATGACCCGCCGGTCAGTCGAGCCGTACCGCTCGCCGGACCGTTGTCCCCGCCGTAGCGGGGGTGGCTCCGCATCAGCGGAGAACTTGCCCAGGGTGCGGTGTGCCCGGGGCCGTCCTGCCCACCCTCGTCCCCGGGAGCCCCTTGTGTCGTCCCTTCCACGCCCTCGCTGCCGCGCCTGCGGGTGCTGGCGCGCGTACGACGTCGCCACCTGCTGCGGTTGCCTCTACCTCGCCCGTCGCGCCCTGGAGCGCAGCGAGGGCCGCCGCTGCGTCATGTGCAGCGATCTCCTGCCCGACAGCCACGGCTACAGCCGTTGCGACCGGTGCCATGCAGTGCGGGCCAAAGCGGACTTCGAATACCGCCGGCGGTGTGCCGCCGAGCGTTTCCCGGCGACCGTGCGCAGGCTGTTGCTGGTGCGCCTCGCCGACGGCGAGACCCTGAGTCGGCTGTGCCGTGCGCTGGAGATCACGACCCAGAGGGTCCACGGCTTCAAGGTCTTCGACCCTCAATGGGCCGAAGATCTCGACGCCGCATTGATGGCGGGGCGGGACCCGGACCTGGACCACGGCACCTTCAACGCCTACCGCCACGGCGGGTGCCGGTGCCCGGAGTGCCGCGAGTGCAAGATCACGCATGACAGTTGGCAGTGGCGGCGTTCGCCAGCGTCGGCGAAGTGACGGCGAATCCGGCCAAGGCCTTATGGAGAAGCCCCCGGCGACGCTCGGTGCAGGAGCAGCCGCCGGGGGCTTCGTGCGTCGCCCGGGCCCACGGGGGGAGGCGCCGGGAGACGGCTCAGGGGGCCGCGGCCGCCGACTTGTCGGCCGGTGCGGCGGCTTCGAGCCGGTCCAGCCGCTCGTACAGCGCGCGGATCAGCCGGGCCCGGTTGTGCACCCGGGCCAGGCTCGTGCACGGCTGCGACAGGCGGCCGTCGGCCTCTTGCAGGATCAGCTCAGCGAACAGGCGGCGGCCGTCGTCCTCGGGCAGCCGGTCCGCGCAGAGGCGCACCGCGTCGGCGACCACCCGCGCCGCGCCGGCGAGCAGGTGGCCGATCGCCGCGACGTCGGCGGCCGGGACGTCCAGCGGGGAGGACCACGCCAGCGCCGTGCGCACCACCTGCTCGTGCACGGTGCGGTCGGGCGGCAGTTCCGCCGTGAGACGCCCCTCCGGGTCGTACAGGATGTGGTGGGTGCCGGTCATGTGGTGGCCGCCTCCTGCTGGTCGCGGGCCAGGGCTCGCAGATGGTGGGTGAGTCGGTCGGGGCGGATCAGCAGCGGAGCGCTCTCGCGCGGCGGGCTGACCCAGTGCGCCACCGGGCTGCCGTGCTGGCCGGCGGGCATCAAGAGCTGGAAGCCGTCGCCGAGGACGCGCACGCCGGGCAGACCGGCGGCCGCCCCGCCGGTGCCCGGCGGCACCAGGACGTACAGCTGGTCGCGCAGGTGGTCGGCGAGCACCGGATAGCCCCGGCGCGGGCCCACCCGCATGGCGACCAGCGCGTCCAGGCCGCGCGATATCGGGGAGATGGCCACCGCGTCCCAGGTCCGGCCGCACGCCACCCATTGGGTGCGGTCGTCCCCGCGCACCCACTGCGCACGGAGCCGTTCGGAAGGCTGTGCGAGCCGGTGCCACGTCGGGCTGGAGGTCTTGGCGGACTGGGCCATATCTGGACCGTACGGGCGGTATACACGAGGTGACCCACGCGAAGTGCGTGGGTCGTCGACTCCGGCTCGGAGCACCTTATGGACCGCATCCAGTTCGGCCGCCGCGTCGCCCACTGGCGAGGCCGCCGCCGCTTATCCCAGCAGGAACTCGCCAACCTGATGCGGCGCTCCCTGCGCTGGGTCGAGGACCTGGAGGGCGGCCGCCGCCAGGCCGACCCGAACCTGTCGGTGGTCACCGAGATCGCCGCCCGGCTGAACGTCACGGTGGACCGGCTGCTGTACGACCCGGTCGTGCTGTGCCCGGCCGACTCCGAGATTGAGGCGGTGCGCGCCGTTCTGCAGCGCCACGACATCATCACCGGCCGCACCGACGCCGCCGACGTCGAACCGGTCCCCGTCGCCGCCCTGCGCAGCGCGCTGGTCTATGCCCGCACTGGGTTCCAGGCCGGTCATTTCGCGCGGCTCGGCACGCAGATCCCCGCCCTCCTGGTCGACGCGACCCGGGCCGCCGAGCGCCACCGCGGCGAGGACCAGCAGGAGGCGTTCCGGCTGCTGTCGCTGTCCCTGGAGCTGACCGAGGCGGCCGCCATCAAGTGGGGCGACACCGAGTTGGCGGTCGTGGCCGGGCACCGCGCGGTCGCGGCCGCCGAACGCTC
The DNA here is from genome assembly GCF_055639035.1 of Streptomyces sp. NPDC107654. Taxonomy (NCBI): domain Bacteria; kingdom Bacillati; phylum Actinomycetota; class Actinomycetes; order Kitasatosporales; family Streptomycetaceae; genus Streptomyces; species Streptomyces sp. NPDC107654. Next base: position 30,699 of record NZ_JBVKBI010000030.1, on the reverse strand, counting down.
CGAGGACCCCGTCATCATGGCCAGCGCCGCCCGGCACCTCGCGGACGCGATGACCAGCCACGGCCAGGCCGAGGCGGCGGTGGCGTTCGCCACCGCGGCCGCCGAACGCCTGCGCCCGGAGCTGCTGCGCCGCGGATCGCTCGGGCTGAGCGTGCTGGGGATGCTGTTCCTCAAGGCGGCCCTCGCGCAGGCCGCCGTCGCCGAGGCCGACGACCGCAGCCCCGAGGCCGCGGCCCGGGCGGTGCCGGTGTTCCTGGACGAGGCCGACGAGTACGCCGCCCAGCTCGGGGTGGACGGCAACGAGCTGTGGACGTCGTTCGGGGCGACGAACTGCGGGCTGTACCGGGTCGCCGCCCACGTCCAGCTCTGCGCCGGCGCGGACGCCGTGGCGGTCGCCAAGGACATCCCGGCCGCCGGGCTGGAGGCCCTGCCCCGCGAGCGGCGCGCACACCTGCTGACCGACCGGGCCCGGGGCGAGACACAGGCCGGGATGCGCGAGGAGGCCGTCGCCACGCTGCTGGAGGCCGAAGCGCTCGCCCCCGAGGAGGTCGTGTGCCGTCCCCGCACCAAAGCCCTCGTCGAGGACCTGCGGCTGTTGGGCGCGGGCAGCGCCGAGGGGCGCTTGCGCAGCCTCGCCGAGCGCTGTGGACTTCCCCGGTGACCATGAACCGCACCCTGTACGTCATCGCCTGCGCCGCGCCTCCAGCCCGCCGCCTGTCCGTACCGATCAAGGCCGCCCAGCAGGCCGGATGGGACGTCTGCCTGATCCTCACGCCCTCCGCCCACCGGTGGCTCAGCGAGGACGCCGACGGCGAGATCGAGGCCCTGGAGCAGCTGACCGGCCACCCCGTCCGTCACCAGTACAAGCTCCCCAGCCAGCCCGACGTGCTGCCGCCGCCGGACGCGATGCTCGTCGCCCCGCTCACCAACAACACCCTGGCGAAGTGGGCGACCGCGGTCTCCGACACCCTTGCGCTCGGGCTGATCACCGAGGGCATCGCGCTCGTGCCGATCGTCGCCCTGCCGCACTTCAACGACGCCCAGGCCGCGCACCCGGCCGTCGCCCGGCACGTCGAGTTCCTGCGCGAGGCGGGCGTCACCGTGCTGCTCGGTGAGGGCGGATTCACCCCGCACAAGCCCAAGCACGGCAACTTGGACGCCTATCCGTGGCAGGCCGCGATCGACGCCCTTCCGGCCTGACCAGCGCGACCACGCCCGGAGTCCGTGAGTACCGGACTCCCGCAATGCCGAAGTGCGGCAGTCCCAGAGTCTGTGACTCCGGCACTGCCGCACTCCCGCGCCGACCCGGCGTCAGTCGAGGTCGAAGTCGTCCTCGGGCGGGTGTGGGCTGACGTGCCCGCAGTAGTGGCAGACCGCCCCGTCCGCGCGGTCCACGGTGGAACCGCAGCAGCGGGGGCACTCCCCCCGCTCCAGAACCGGCCCCGTGCCGCGCACGCAGCCGGGGCACGCGTGGCCGGCGGCGTCGTCGCGGACCCAGCCCGCCGCCTCCAACGCGGTCTCGATCGGCCGTTCTTCGGGAAGGTCGTCGGGTTCGAGGTAGATGGCCAGGCAGCCCGGCCGGTCACAGGTTGCAGCGTCGCGGATCATCGGGTCCCTTCGGTCGAGCACGGCCGGGCTGTCCGGCCCTGCGCACCGCTGTGCCCGGGCGGGCGGCCCGGGCACAGCGGCACGCGGGGCCGTCAGACGGCGGCGATCAGCAGGGCCGCGACGAACAGCCACAGGATGTGCCAGCTCTGATCGAGCGCATAGGCCCCGGTCCCGAGCGTGGGCGCGTACTCGCCCTTCGCGGTCACCGGGTGCCCGGCGTGGGCGGGGGTGCCCAGCGAGTAGAACTCCGCCTTCCCGCACCGGTCGGCGAGCCCCTTGAGCGTGGTGCGCCGGTCGGCCCAGTAGTGCGTGACCGCGTCGATCCCCAGGCCGAGGATCAGGCCCAGGGCGGTGACCGGCAGGTTCAGCACGAGGACGGCCGGGACCAGGACGAGCCCCTTGGTGATGGTCAGGCCCAGGACGTGACGTCCGCAGGCGAGGCGCCCGGTCCAGCCGGGCAGGCCCTTGGTGGCGGCCTGGCAGCTGGACTGCACCCAGTGGTCGCCGACGCTGTGCGCGACGTACAGCGTGACGAACACGGCGGCGAAGACGGCGGCGGTGTCGAGCTGGTTCATGATGGGGGTTCTCCTGTCCCTGATGGATGGGTGAGCCCCGGGGGACGGGCCGCTCTTGCTGGCCGGCGGACCGGCCCGCCCTCCCGGGTGCGCGACGTGGCTACTGGCCGTCGCGGTCGTCCTGCGCGGCCTCGCCGCCGCGCTCCGGGCCGCCGCTGACGGCCCACTTCTCGAAGAGGCCCGGCTCGGAGTTGCGCAGGACGTCACGGCGGTACTGCGCGGTGCTGCGCGCCACGTCCATCGCCAGAGCCAGGTCGCCGACGCTGCCGCCGCTGGCGGCGTGAGCGCGGATCAGGGCGTCGCGGATGCCCTCCAGGCGCGGCAGGAGCCGGTGGTCCACGTCGTTGATCATCGTGTGCCAGCTGTTCGCCGAGACGGTCTGCGCCGGGTCGGCGGTCCGCAGCGTGGCCAGGGCCCACAGCGCGCTGTGGAACCAGTCGGCCAGCGTGCCGACCTCCATGCCGAGCTTCTGCGACTGCTCGGGGGTCAGGCTGATGACGATGTCACCGCCGCCGAGCCGGGATTCCTTGGCCGGGACGAAGGCGATCGGGTCCTTGGCGTTCATCGGGTGAGTGCTCCCTCGGTGTCGTGCGATGGGCGGGTGTGGAGGACGGGCGGCCGGTCACTGCCAGCCGGGCAGCGCCGGGTGGTCGGCGGAGACGGGGGTCGGGGCGTCGGGGTCGAACACGGGCGTGCCGCCCATGTGGACCACAGCGCGCTGCTGGCCGAGCAGGGCGTTGAAGCGGTTGAGCAGGTGACGCGCCACCTGGGCGATCTCCGGGCTTCCGCCGTAGGTCTGGATGTCCCAGATCGCGTGCTCCAGCGACAGGAAGTCCGCCTTCTGGATCGGGATGCGCACCTTCTCCGGGTCGGACTCGGTGACCGAGGCGGCCCCGGCGCTGCGGTACAGGTTGCCGATCACGTCCTGAAGGTGGCTGCGGTAACCGATGTCCGGGCGCCGGGCAGCCACGCGTTCGGCGGCGTGCAGCATGACCCGCTCGTACGCCGCCAGTTCGGCGAGGCTCATCGGGACGTACTCCACGCGCGGGAAGGGGGCGGGGGCCGGGACGGGGGCCGGGCGGGCGGCGCTCTTGGCGCGGGACTTGCCGAACAGCATGGTGCTCTCCCTCACTGGCCGGGGCGGGTCAGACCGTCTGCATGTAGCGGGCGGCGGCGTCCACGAACTCGTCGTGGGCGGTCAGGGCCGCGACGCGGGCCGCGTTGAGGGTGTCGGCGTCGGTGTCCTGGTGGCGCATGCCGAACGTGGCGTCGACCATGCGGTCCGCCGCGGCGCGCACGGCCGAGTCGGTGATGAGGATGCGCAGCCCGACCAGGGGCGCGGTCACCGCGGCGCGGGTGTCGTGCGAGCGGACGCGCAGTTCCTCGTAGCGGTCGAGGTCGCCCTTGCACTTCGCGTCGCCGCGGCGCCACATCATGCTGCGGTGGGCGCTGATGGCCTCCGCGAGCGCGGTGACGGCGTTCAGGTGCTCCTTGCGCAGTTCGCGCCGGCGGGCCCCGGCCTCGCCGCGGTCGGTGGCCCGCTGCTGGAAGTGGCCAGTGACCACGGAGCCGAGCAGGGTGCCGAGGACGGCGATCACGGCGGTTAAGAGAGCGACAGTCACGGTTTCTCCTCCGGTCTGCTGTACGGGACTTCGTACACCTAGAACTGTACGGACTTCCGTACACCCTCACAAGAAGGCACCCCCAAGATTCTTTACGCCGGACACCGCACAGCCCCTCTGAGCTGCATATTTATGCGCGAAATTACAGGTCCGAGAGTCCGTGAGTACGGCACTCCGTGACTTCCGGAGTCTGGGACTGGCCGGTGCGCGGTCCGCCGGCGGGACGGGTCGGCGGACCGCGCGGGGGAGGGGAGGGGCGCACCGGCCGGACGGAACCCCCCGTCCCCCTCGCCACAGAAGACCCCCGAGAACGCCCCTGACGGGGGTCAGGGGCGCCGTTCCCGGCATGGAGGCCCGGGAGTGCCGATCAAGCCCTGAGAGCCGCACAGGACCGCTCAGGGACGCGCCGCCCCCCTCTTCTGGTTGCCGCCCGTAGGGCGTCCGCTGTCCCATCGGTGGAGTCGGGGGCGCCCGTGGCGCCCCCGGCGGAGCCGATTGGGCTGCGTTGAGTCGCCCCGGAGGGGCGTCCTATTTATGGGTTGACCTGCACGTACGCACCCAGGCCAGCCACCCACGGCGCGGGCCCGTCATCACCTCAGCCACGACGATGCCGTCACCCGGGCACCGGCGTTCACCCCAACGGGTGACGGGCCCGCGCCCCCCTCCTCTAACCCCTAACAGGCCCAGGCGCCCAAGAGCGGCGGTGCGCCGTCGCTCCGCTTGTCATGAGCCTGCGGCTTTCGCCGTGGTTGCGGTCTTGACCTGCGCTTTCTACGTCGGGGGGTCCCCTCCGGCAACGGCGGTGAGGGTGCCATGAGCCCCTGTACCGGGGGAGAGAGGTCCTGGAGACGGCGGGCGCATCGGCCTGTTAGGGGGACGAGGGGGGCGGATGCCCACCGAGGCCCGCTCGGTGACGAGCTGGTCTGCGGCCACCGGCCGCCGGGTGGATCTCTTCGGGGGAGGAGCGAACTGGGTTCGGCGCCGTGGCGCCGTCGGCCGCGGCGAAGCCGCCTCACGCACGCTCGCGCGCTACTACCGGTACCTAGCCCTCCGGGCGTCACCAGCGGCGCACGCGCCGCAAGGCGCTTTTGTGTTCTCTCTCGTCTTCTACAACCCCAGTCTTCTAAAGGGACTCCCGCCTTCCCCGGGTCCCGGGAAAACCTGTAGTCGGGTCTGACCTGGGAAAACGAACCGTTTACGCAGGTCAGACCCGACAACCGAAAAACCGGGTGTCGGGTCTGACCTGGGAAAACGCTTCGATTAGGGGTCCAGGGGCCGGTTCAGGCGGTGGTGGACGCGGCGCAGGCAGACGTCGCCGCGGGCCCCTGGGGAAGGTGCCGCGCGAGGGTGCGGTGGCGCCGGCGGAAGGGGCGTGCTCGGGGCGAGAGGGCGTCGAGGCGTGCGGCATGATCAAGCGTGCGCAATGCGCACACCCCGCCCCGCCGGAAGGAGAACCACGGTGGCCGTCACCGTCACCCAGCCCAGCGAGTGCCGAGCCGAGATCCGCTGGACGCGCCACGACGACCGGCACGGGCACCTCGTGCGCACGGTCGACTCCGGCGAACTCGCACACGCTCTGCAGGCCCTGGGCGACGAGTACGGCGCCGGGTACGACCCCAATGAACCCGTCGAGCAGGCCCTCGCGGCCGCCGCCCACACGACCAGCCTCGCGCGGCTCCTGGAGGCCCGCGCCGCGGTGCTGGTCGTCCACCTCCGCGACGACCACAAGCTGTCCTGGCGCACGATCGCAAAGGCCGTCCACGGCGACCCGGAAAAGCAGTCCACCGTGCGCCGCCAGTACGACGCGGGCCACCGGCGCATCGTCGGCGAGTGAACCCGTGCGCAACGCGCACACCGTGCCCGGCAGGGCCGCTACGGTCTCGGTCATGGCCGGCGAACCCGAACGCGAACCCGCGTCCCCCGTGCTCTACCTGACCAAGACGTGGCTGTTCACCTGGGAGCAGCACCGGCCCGGCGGATGCCGCTGCGTGTGCGCGCTCTACCACCGAGGCTCAGGCACCTGCACCGCGGCCGCCGAGCCCGGGCGCCTGCTGCGCGTGGTCACACCCGGGGTCGAGCCGCACGGCAGCCCGGCCGACATCACCGACCCCCTGCCGCTGTGCACCCCCTGCTACACCGCTCTCGCCCCGCTCAGCACGCCACCCGCCGCGGCCGCCGAGTAGGTCCGCGACCCTGCCCGGGCCTGCCAGGATGAGGCCGTGAGCACCACCCGCCGCCCCCTGGGCACCGGCCCCCAGCCCAGCCAGCTCCCGCCGGACACCACCGTCCCGCGACCAGGCACCGCCGCCGACCGGGCCGCCGACCAGCCGCCGCCCGCCGTCGACCGCCAGCAGACCTCGCCCGGCATACGGCGCCCCCTGGGACCCGGGCCCGCCCCGACCGGCTGACGAAGTGCCGGACTCCCGGAGTCGCGGACTGCCGGAGTGAGGGACCCCCGCCGGCGGGGCGCGGGCGGAAGGCCGGGCCGGAAGACGCGCCCGGCCGTGGCGGCCCGCCCCGCCGCCGCGTGGACGGTCCTGCTCGAGGAACGACGCTCCGCGCCGTGCCTCGTGCATCCCCTCACCGCCGTGCCAGGTGTGCGCAATGCGCACGGACAGAGGTACAGACTCCGGTAGTCCGGTAGTCCCGTACTCACAAACTCCCAGAGTCCGGACATGCCGAAGGGCCGTGCCCCGGGGCGGAGCACGGCCGTTCCGGCCAGTCGTCAGGCGGTCTGCGAGTAGGCGAGCAGCTCCGGGTTCTCCCGCGCGATCTGCTCCTGGATGCGGCGCCGCTCCTCCGCGTCGAGCCGCTTCCTCTCCTCCTCCGCCTCGCGCCTCTCCCGCTCCTCCGCGGCCGCCCGCTCGCGGTCGTCATGCTCGCGGTAGGCGTCCTCCACCAGCTCGACCCACCGCTCGCGCGCCAGTTCCTCGCGCTGGGCCTCTGCCCGCGCCATGTCCTCGCGCAGCCGCGCCGCCGCCGCTTCCGCCTCCTGCGCCTCCTTGCGGCACGGACCGCACAGGCCGTCCTCGGGAGCCTCCGTGCCCGTCTTACCGAGCGTCTTGCACTCGCGGCACTTCCACCGCCGCGGCGCCGGGGCGCCGCCGCCCTGGTCCTCGCCGGACTCCCCGCGCTGCGCGGGCACGGGCCGCTTCCGGTCCTCCTTGCGCTGCTCGCACGTCCGGCACTTCACCCCGGTGTCCAGGACCACGCCGTCCTCGCACATCGGGTCCGGGCAGTCCGTCGAGGGGCGCACCAGCGCGACGGCGACGCCGATCGCCGAGCCGATGCCCTTGCCGCCCGGCATCGCAGCTTCCTCGTAGCCGTGCGTCCACCACCGGCGCTTCACCCGCTCGACCAGCACCTCCGGCGACCGCGCGCTCAAGGCCTCCAGGATCGCGTCCCGCAGGACCGGCGGCCGGTACGACGGCAGCTGCAACTCCTGGGGGAACGCCGCCTCCACCTGCTTCACCGCGGCCGCTTCCTGCTGCGTCAGCCGCCTGCCCGGCTCCCGCTTCTTCGCCGACTTCTTCGGAGCGGGCGCCTTCCGTGGCGGCGGCGCGGCCGCGGCCGGTGCCGCCGGCGCGGCGGCACCGCTCCCCTGGTCCTCGCCGCCGTCACGACGGCGGCCGCGGCCCCGGCTGCTCTCCCCCGCCGACTGCCCCGGCACCTCGTAGTCGAGCTTGCGGCGCTCCGGGTTGGCCTTCTTCCGCTTGGCCTCCACCTTCGCCCGGTGCTTCGCCGCCCGCTCCTGCGCGGACTTCGTCGGCGGCTCCAGCTTCACGGTCCGCACGCCCGGCTCCCGCGCGATGCTGGCCAGCAGCTCCTTGACCTCGTCGTCCGTGGCGGGTGTGTCGTACACCACAACCTCGGTCGACCACTGGTTGTCCCCGGCCCACTGGATCTTGACCTTGATGACGTACCGCGCGACCTGGAGCATCCCCCAGGCCCCGGCCAGGCCGTCCCGGCCGTAGCCGTACTTCTCCGCGATCTCCGCCAACGTGATCTCGTAGCCGTCCCGGTGGCGCAGGACCACGGTCAGCAGGCCCAGGCCCTCCAGGTCGAAGCTGAGCGCGTCGTCGACGGTCTCATTGGGGACGGCGGCGAACCGTGGCGGCCGTCCTGAACGCTTCCTCAACGCGCACCCCCTCTCGGGGTGGCGGAGTCCGTCTCCGGCACGGTGTCCGTGCCGGGCGGTCGAACGGTGGTGCGCATGGTGCTGGGGTCTCCCCTGGTATCGGGGAGCCGTACGACGGTGGGTTCATCACCAGATAGGTGACGCGGCGCACGTGTGGCTGTTTGGTGCGGCCGGGTCTGGCTATTCTGATATCGGTACCCGGGCCCCTGTGGTCTGGTGCCCGGCGTTACCGCCGACGTACGACTCGTGAGCTGGGTAGTAGCAAGCGAGTCGACTCAAGACGGCCGTTCCCTCGTGGCAAAGGGGCGGCCGTCGCGGCGTTTACGGCCTGGTCTAAGAAGTCATGGCCCCTATCTTCCCTTCTGATCTAGTTGCTCCAACGGCGGACACACCCTGTGAGTTGCGTCCGTCACCGTTGGTAGGACCGGCATAGCTCGCAAAAGTCACAAAGCGGTCTCGGCGACCCCCCGCGCCTGCACGAGGTAGGCCAGGGCGGTTCCGAGCCTTTCGTACGTTGCCGACTCGTCGTCAACCCATTTGATCCCTGCCAGCTCCAGCGCGGCGCGGTTCAGCTGGGTGGTCACTGCTGCGGACGAGGCAAGGAGGGCGTGTTCCTCCAGGGCCTCCACCACAGCGGACAACGTGGCGTTCTGCGGCAGCGGTCCCGGCCCGCCCCCTTCGGTGTAGGTGGGGAGCCAGCCGCCCTCGCCGAGGGCGTCCCTCAGCTCGGCGAGGATCTCGGTGCTCGTGAGTCGTGCGGTCATACGGGAGTCCTTAAGGGCGATGGGCCCCCGCCGGCGGCGGGGGCCCATCTCGTGGTCAGGCCAGGGGAACGGCGTACCGCAGCTTCCATCCGCGCCCCAGGGTGTGACGAGTGACCTCAACGACCCGGCCGTCCTCGGTCGTGCCGACGTGCGTGATCGAGAGCACCAGTTCGCCCGGCTCCAAGCCGAAGGCTTCGGCCTCCGCTTCGGTGGAAGGCCGCAGCTCGACGTCCTCGGTGGCCTCGTCTCCCTGGTCGAACCCAGCCTCGCGCATCCGGCTGATGATGCCGCCGACGCCGGTGTCGACCTGCTCGACGCCTGCGGCCTGCGCGACGTCGACCGGGATGAAGGTGTCCGCCAGCTGGATCAGCTTGTCACCGTCGTACATCCGGCGGGCCCGGACGACGACCTCCCCCCGCTCCCCCAGGAGTTCGGCGACATCGGCCGGGGCGGTCGTGCGCGACACCGTGACGTCGCTGCGGGGGGAGCCACCCCCGCGGCGCAGCTCACCCTCGTACGCGCCGTGCGCGCCGTTCTCTTCCCGCTGAGCCGTGCGGTAGCGGCTACGGGCGTCTCGGGTGATCAGGCCGTCAGCGCCGATCGTGTTGCTTGCCATGTGGACTCTGCTCCCTGCTATCGGTGTCGTGTGCTCTGGTTGCGCTGCGACGAGTGCAGCCGGTCTAGGCGCCGATCTTCCACTCGTACGAGAGGCGCCACTTCGTCCGGGGCATGACGTGGAGTCCAACCTCCACGATCCGCCCGTCCTCCGTCAGGCCCTGGTGGGTGATCTCCAGGACCGCCTGATCGGTTGGGATGCCGAGGGCGTTCGCCTCCTCGGGGGAGGCGGGGCGCACCTCGATCTCTTCGCGCAACCGGACTTGCGCGTACCCGGCATCCGCGAGTCTGCTCTTGCTCCCGCCGGCGCCGGTGTTCTGCTGCTCCAGCTGCGGGCACGCATCTGCCACATCGGGGGGGAACCATGAGGTGGCGAGCTGGATGACCTCGGTGACCTCGGTGTCCTCCGCCACGCCGACCGGCATGACGCGCTCCCGCTTCAAGGCCTTCGTCGCGTGGTGCAACTCCAGCAGGGCCGCCACTCGCTTCGGCGGCCGCTCGCGAGCGATCACTGTCGGCAGGGGCTGGTAGATCAAGCCCAGGCGGCGAATCTCTGCGTCGAACGCGCCGACCGCTCCCCCCTCTGATCGTGCGCTGGGGAGGTACCTGCCGGTGCCGTCGCGGAGGATCTTGCCAAGCAGGAGGCTGACGTACGTGCCCTTCCCGCGCCGCGAGAAGACGAGTCCCTGCGCCTGTAGGACCCCGTAGACCTCGCGTGCGGTCTGGTAGGCGATGCCTTCAGCCGCTTGCAGTTCGGGGACGCTCGGCAGCAGTGACCCGGGCGGGTAGATGCCCCGCTCGATCTTGCCCTGGATGCTCGCGGCAATCCGCTGCACCTTCGGGGGCTCCTTCTTGGTCACGGCTGTCTGGCCCTCGCTTTCCGTGTGGTTCTAGATCGACGCTGCCCAGCATGACATGTCTAGTTGTCTTCCGGAAGTCGAGACACTGCCAATTCGTCTTTTCGAACAGAAACAGCAGGTCAAAGCGTGTGCGACATGCCGGGTAACTAGACAGGTTGACAGCCGCCAAGTCCAGTGGGTTAATCGAAGCGCCCCGCCACTTAACTAGTCATCTGAGTGGGAGGAGGGGCGAGAAACCCGTGTGCCTCGTTCCTGGGGCACCGCCATGTCAAAAACGGGCCCCCCGGCCGCCTGGAAGCCAAGCCGGAGAGCCCGTCGCAAGGGCCGAACGAGTAGAGAGGCACGACCCTATGAGGACCATCGTCGCAGGCCGCATCGTCGGCAGCGAGAGCGAGTACATCGAGGCCGCGATGGGTTTCGGTATCGACTTCGCCGCCCTCCGCGCCGCGTCCCCCGAGCTGCGGTCCGACTTCCTGGAGTTCCTGGTGGACACCAGCGACCCGGACAGCGAGATCGACCGCGAGAACATCAAGCACCTGCGCCGTGTGCTGGGCGTCCGCCCGCCGGCGAACGTGGTGCCGCTCCCGCGTCGCGGCACCACCGCCCTGAGCGCCGCGAAGGGTGGTCGGGCCGCATGAACTTCACGACCTCCAACCCCCGCCTGACCCTCCTGTTCTCCCTGCTGCCCGTGATGCTGGGCCGGGTGCGGCTGTTCGCCGCGCTGGCCGGCGGCGCCTGGCTGTTCGGGATCGAGCTGGACGTCATGGCCCGCATCGGCCTGGTGCTGATCGCGCTCGTGGTCATCGCCCTGGACGCCGTCCTCACCCCGCAGAGCGCCCTCACCTCCCCCGCCTTCCGCACGGTGGCGGGCGGCTACCGCGACAAGGAGGCGGCGTGAAGACCACGACCACCACGGCGGACGACCGCACGGCCGAGGCCGCCCCGCAGACCGCTGACCTGACGGACTGGACCGGCGCCGACTTCGACTCGTGGCAGGTCCTCACCTCCCTGAACGTCTCCGACCCGATCACCCGCGTCACCCGGGCCCGCCAGGGCCAGGGCCAGGAAAGGACCCGCTGATGGAGACGACGACCTACGAGGGCCGCCGTCAGATGGACAAGGTCGCGGCGCGCGCGGCGGCCACCGAGGCCGAGGCCACGGGACGCCGGACCAACGCCCTGGCGGACATCGAGATCTCCGAGGCCCGCGACAAGGCCGCCGAGCGCAAGGACCTGCGCAAGCAGGCGGCGAAGACGAAGAAGCTGGAGGAGAAGGCCAAGCGGCGCGAGAAGCGGGCCGCGGCCCGCAAGGCCCGCAACGAGCGCATGGCGGCCGCGATCGGCCAGCCAATGCCGTGGGTGATGACCGTGGTGATCACCTCCATCGCGTTCGCGTTCCCCGGCCAGTTCTCGGCAGTGGTCGACCTCGGTGTGGTCTGGGTCCTGGCGCTGCTGGTGCCGGTCTTCATCGAGGGCGCGACCTGGGCGATGGCGTGGCTGCGCAAGTGGGCGGTCGAGAACGACAAGCCCGCGAAGCTGTACTCGGTGATGACGTGGACGTTCGCGACCATCGCGGCCGCGCTCAACGCCTGGCACCACGCGGACAAGCCCGAACTCGCGGTCGTCTTCGCGGCCAGCTCCCTGTTCGGCGTCGGGGTGTTCGAGATCTACCTCCACTCCCAGATGCACCGCGTCGGCGGCCGCAGCGCGGAGGAGATCCGGATCGCGCTGCTGCGGCGGATCAAGCACCCGCGCGTCGTGCGGCGGGCCGCGTGGCTGCGCACGGCGACGATGCCGCCCCTGTCGGAGGCGGAGGCGTGGGACCGGGCCTGGCGCCAGGTGCACGGCGCCGAGCCGGGCGTGACCAAGGGCATCCTCAAGCGCTTCGGCAAGCGCGCGGGCAAGGTCGCCGGTCTCGTCGAGAAGCACGACGAGCTGAGGCCCACGGCGTCGCTCGCGATGTTCGACGCGCCCGCCGAGCCGGTGCGCGAGGTGGCCGCCGGCGAGGGCTGGATGATCGACCCCGCGGCCATCGGGAAGATCCTCGCGGACCCCGCGAACGCGCTCCGCGCGGACCGCGCGAAGGCATCCGCCGCGAAGATCGAAAAGGGCGCCGAGGTCTCCGCTGGAGAGGCCTCACAGGGCCCGCGCGCGCCCCGCACGCGCACAACGAACGAGCAGGTCAAGCCCAACAACCCCCCCTCCGCGCGAGGCCGTCAGAAGGGCGCTGACGAGGGCGCCGCGAAGCAGGGTCGCGCGGTCCGCACGCTCGCCGCGGAGACCGCCCGCGCGGCCACCCCGGAGCAGGCCGAGGCCGAGAAGAAGGCGGCCCGCGACTGGGTCCTCGCGCGGCTCCGCGCGGAGCAGGAGACGAGCTGGAAGGACGTCCAGCGGTACTTCGAGAAGGAGGTGCCGGAGCAGCGGCTGCGGGTGCTGCGCGGGGAGACCTGGTGCCGTGCGCGGATCAAGGAAGCCGAGCGTGAGCACAAGGGCGACCCGGTCCTTCACCTGGCCGCGACAAGCTGACCTGCGCGCCTCAATCCAGAGTCTGTAAGTCCGTAACTCCGGGACTCACGGACTGACAGAGTCCCGGAGTTCCAGACCAACGAATGCGCGAGACGGGGCCGGTCCCTCACCGACCAAGACGATGGCCGTCCCCGTCTCGCACCACCCCCAGAAGGAGGCGAGACCAGCATGACCGAGACCGACGAGCGGACCGTGAAGACCGGCCGCGACGAGGCTGTGGCGAAGGTGATCCGACTGCCCTTCGTCGAGGACTTCGCCGAGGGCGAGCCCGAGGTCTCCGGCACCACGGTTCCCGAGCCCGCCCCGCCGGCGGCCCGCGTCGACATGACCAAGCCCGCCGCCCCCGCGGCCGCTCCGGTCGAGGGCAAGGTGATCCCGGCCCGCGAGTGGGAGCTGGGGGAGGACGCGGAGGGTGACGCGCCGTGGATTCACCCGTCGCTCCGCACCCCGGAGGGCCGCACCGCCCGGCGCGCGTACGTCCAGCGCCAGGCCCGGCGCCGGGTCCGCCGGTGGGCGTCGCGGCAGTGGACGCCGCGCGGCATCGTCCCCACCACGATCCGCGGCGGGGCGCGCGTGCACCGCTGGGTGCGCGGGGTTGAGGGCCAGAACGCCGACGCGGCCAAGCGCCGTGCCGAGATGCTCGCCCGGGAGGCGGAGCGGGCGGCCCGCCGGGCCCAGTTCGCGCTGCTCTCGCGGGACGCGAAGAAGAAGGCGGCCGACGTCGCGCAGCAGGAGTCGTCGATGGCCCTGGTCCAGGCGACCGCGGCGGTCTCCACGGCCCGCAGCAAGTTCCTCCAGCGGGCGGCGGCCGCGTACCTGCCGATGGCGGGGATCGACGTCGCGGGGTTCGTGTTCATGGACGGCCTGATCGGGTTGAGCGCCGGGCTGCTCGCCAACCTCGCGGTGCTGGCCCGGGTCGGCCGCCGTCCGGACATGTCGCCGGAGGAGCTGGAGGAGCTGGAGCGCACCGAGGCCGGTCTGCCGGACCGCTTCGAGATGGGCATGACGCCGCGGGCCTTCGAGGCGATGCTGCACGAGGCGCTGACGAAGGAGATCGGCGTTGCCGTCCACTCCTTGCAGATCCGCCCGCGCAACTGGGGCTTCGAGATCGTGGTCGTGCTCAAGAATCAGACGCCGGAGAAGCTGTCCGCGAACCTGGATCTGTTGGAGGCGTGCCTGCCGGGCGTGCGGACGAATTCCGCGCTGTTGCAGCAGTCGGCCCAGGCCCGCAATGAATGCGTGCTGCGTATTCCGGGTGACGACCCGTGGAAGGCCGTTCCGGAATTGCCGTACCGGGCGCCGAAGTCGGTCACCACCCACGAATTGCACAAGGCGCAGTTCGGTGCCGACATGTCCGGCCGTCCCCTGGCCCTTCCGGGCAAGCGGACCAGCGCCGCGTACATCGGCAAGTCCCGCTCGGGGAAGTCGACGATGCTGCGGGCCCGCCTGGACGCGCTCACCGCGACCAGTGACCGGATCATCGTCGGCATCGACCTGGGTTCGTACGGATCGGGATTCGGCCCCTACCGCAAGTGCATGTCGGCGGTCGCCCGGACGCCGAAGGAGGCCCGCGTTGTTCTCGAATGGGCCCTCGCGGTGGGAATGGGTCGGCCGAAGCTGTTTGACCGGCTCGGAATGGGTCTGAATTGGGAAGCCAGCCCGGAGCGCCCCGGAATTACCGTCGTTATCGACGAATTCCCGGCCCTGGTGATGGCGGCCAAGAGCGAGACCTTCCCCGAGCCCGAGGAGGGCGAGGAGAAGCCGCTCCGGCTTGATGAGCTGGTCAAGCAGATCAACCTCACCTCGCTGAAGTCCGACGTGGGCGTGGAGATCGCCTCGCAGGGCGTCACCCGCGACCGGGTGGGCGCGAACATGTGGCTGGCCGAACTCCCGGTCCAGGTGATGTGCGCGTGCGACAAGGACGACATCGTGCAGATCGCCGGCGGCGGCGCGATGGCCCAGGGATGGCGGCCGGACCGGCTGCTGCCCGCGATGGGCGACGCCGTCAACGACGCCTCCGTGGCGTACGTGATGGCGGGCGGCGACTACTGCGAGCCGATCCCGTACCGGGCCTGCATCACCAGCGACGACGAGGCCGACCGCCGGGCCACCGAGCGGGCCGCGGCCGGGATGTGCGAGCTGGACGCCGCGTCGAAGGCCTTCGCCCCCGGCGTCGTCCTGCCCAACCCGGGCGGCGGCGACCCGTGGGACGGCGACGAGGACGAGGACCAGGAGGAGAAGCTGCCGGTCCTCCTCCAGGTGATCCGCTCGATCTACCGGTCCCTCGGTGACCCGAGCGGCCTGACCGAGGACGAGCTGTTCGACGCTCTGCACGGGGTCCAGCCCGAGACGTGGGACCTGGAGAAGTTCGCCACCGGCGACGGACCGCAGATGACCAAGGGCGCCGTCCTGGCCCTGGTGCTCGACAAGGTGCTGGCCCCGCGGGGCCAGAAGTGGGCCAAGGAGTCCTACCGGCCCAAGGGCGCCAAGAGCACGGTCAAGGGCTACCGCCTGCGCGACCTCAAGGGGCTCGTCGGCGAGGCCGACGGGAGCTGATCCGCTTCCGGAACACCCGGAAACATGCAGGTCAGCGAGGGGGAACCGGCCCGGAACAGGGCCGGAACCCCCGCTTCGGGCCGGAACATGTTCCCCCTCCCCGGCCCCTGTTCCGGGCCTGTTCCAAGGCCCTGACCTGCACGTTTCCCCTAGTTCCGCCTCTGTTACGTCCGGAAGATCACAAATGTTCCCCCGAGGAGATCCGATGCCGCTCAGCCCGTGGCGGGCCCTCAGCCCCGACAACGGTGATCACTACCTGGCTTTCGAGCGCCCCTTCCGCTACGTCGTCGAGGACCCCGAGCACACGTGGCGCCGGGTGTGGATTCCGACCGTGATCGCCTGCCCCGTGTGCGAAGCCGACACCGGGCTCCGGCTGGCCTACAAGAGCGGCGTGGACGCCGTGGTGGAGGCCGCCTGCCCGGTCGGGCACACCTGGGTCGAGACCCGCGTGGACGTCTCCCAGTGGATGGCGTACTGCCGCTTCCGCGCCGGGAGCCAGGAGTACGACTGGCTGTGGCTGATCGAGGCCGGATTCGGCGAGGAGCCGCCCCCGCCGATCGACTACGCCAAGGAGCTGCGCACCGCCGCGGTCGAGATCGCCAAGTACGGGAAGCGCAAGGCGAAGGCCAAGGCCCGCCGGAAGATCCGCAAGGTCAAGAAGCAGGTCGGCAAGCGGGTCCGCAACGAGGCGATGCGCCCGGTGGCCGCCGTCCTGCGCACGGCCTGGGCGATGCAGGCCGGAGGCGTCGAGCCGGTCAAGGCCTCCCGCCGGCGCCCGGCGCCGAAGCCCCCGAAGACGCCGCCGGTCTCCGCCTACCGCAAGGCGTACGGCATCCAGGCCCCCGAGAAGGGACCGAAGTGCCTGGTCTGCGACGACAGCGGCCAGATCACCGCCCCCGGGATCTCGGTCCCCTGCACGGAGTGCGCCGGACCGGCCGCCGCCGCCCTGGAGGCCGCCGAGCGCCGCGCGGAGCGCGCCCGCCAGGGCAAGGACGAGCGCCGCCCCACCAGCACCACCAGCAAGTAGCCCCGGCGCCCCCGCTGGTTCCGGACTCCGTGACTCCCGCACTTCGGGACTCACAGAGTCCGGGGCCCGGCGGGAGCGCCCGGTCACCCGGCCGGACCCGACCCGACGAAGGAGCCACCCGTGAACGTCCCCTCCAAGCTCACCGCCCTGGCCGCCCGTCTCATGGGCAAGACGTGGGCGCACGAGAGCACCGAGCAGCTCGCGGCCGCGCTCGACCGGCAGATCGAGGAGCTGACCGAGGAGCGCATGCCCGAGCACCTGGCCGGCGCCGCCCGCCTCAGCAGCGCGGCCGCCTACCAGCCCGGCCTGATCGACCTGCGCGGCGACGCCTACGACATCGCCGTCTACCTGGACGCGCTGACCACCACCGCCGTGGCGCTCGGCGACTCCGACCTCGCCGACGCCCTGGTCGAGGCGGGCGAGTTCGCACACGAACTCGTCGCCCGCCTCGCGGCCGCCGCCCACGCCACGATCCCCGCCCCCGCCGTCCCGGTCGCCAACGCGGCCTGACCAGCGGAAACAAAAAGACGCCTACAAATAGTGGGCACACAGTAGATAGGCCTACAAAAAGTAGGCATTCTGAGAGTGCGGCACCGACCAGGAGCCGCACCCGACGGGAAGGAATCCCCGCTCATGACCGCGATCCAGCACCTCAACTCCAGCGACCTCCGCGGCCGCGCCCTCCGGGCCCTGCGCCTCACCGTCCGCGTCCTGCGCCTGGTGGGCGACCACGCCGGGAGCGTCGGCGTCGGCGTCGTCGCCGCCGGTGTCCTCGCCTGGATGGTCAACGACGTCGTCGAGTTCACCAGCGTCCTCAACATCACCTCCAACAGGGCGATCCTGCTGATCCTGGCCGCGTGGGGGACCGCCCGGCTGATCGAGGCGGCCGCGTACGACGTCGCCGACTGGATCGACCCGGACAGCCGTGACGGCGACGACCTGTGGGACGTCACCACGGCGCTGCGGGCCAACGCCGAGGACATCACCAACGGCGCGGACTACGACGACATCCGGCTCGCGCTCCAGACCAGCGAGGTCCTGCCCGCCCTGCACGGGCTGACCGTGCAGCTGCGCAGCGCGTACGCCCAGGACGGCGAGATGGAGGAGGCGTCCGCGCTCAGCGACACCGCCGCCCTGGTCCGCGCCGCCGCCGAGTCGCTGGGACACCGCGACCTCAGCGAGTGACTTCGCCCCGGGGCGGCCGCCATCCCGGCCAAGGTCAGTCGGCCGCCCCGGGCTCCGAACCCGCTCCAGACCGGAGCAGGAGGAGAACCCATCCTCCCCCATCCCGAAGGAGCCCCCGACATGCCCAAGCCCGAGACCGACAAGGCCCGGCGCGTGCAGCAGGTCCAGCAGCGCCTGGCGGCCGCGAAGGCCACCCGCGACCAGCGCAAGGCCGACGCCGAGTTCGACTTCTGGGCCGACGTCGCCGCCGCGATCGACAGCGGCGAGGTCAAGCAGACCGAGGCCTGCGACGCCATCGGCTTCAAGCGCGAGTACGTGCGCCGCCAGCTGATCGAGCACCGCGCCCAGGCCGCGGCCCGGGCCACGACCGACACCCCCGACTCCACCGACTGACCCGCCCGCGAGGAGCCCCGATGTCCAAGCAGCCCCCGGCCCCCGGCCAGATGCCCGCGCCGAAGAGTCCCGCCGAGTTCCTGAGCGAGCACCGCGCCTACGCGGGCACCACCGTGGCCGCCGGCACGCTGCTGACCCTGGCCCGGATCTGGAACGCCCAGGGCGCCGAGCACAGCGTCGGCGCCGCCGGGCTGATGCTGGCCTTCGGGGCCGCCTCCGGCTACTTCGCCGTCAAGAACGACGAGGAGACCGCCAGCGCGGTGTTCTCGTCGATGGCGCTGACCTTCGGCGCCCTGTCGGTCGCCGTCTACTCCGACCCGATCGCCCCGGCGCTGATCATCTGGATCGTCGCCGTCATCGTATCCAGCGTCCTGATCGCCCGCTCCCGCCGCGACGACCGCCGGGTGGCCACCGCGCACGCCAACGAGATGGCCGCGCTCAAGGTGGACCGTTCCGCGGACATCACCATCGCGGAGATCAACGCCAACTCCCGGATCGAGGTGGCCCGCCAGCAGTCCGCGGCGGCCGCCGCGATGGAGGAGGCCATCGCCCACCGCGCCGCGCTCGCCGACGGCCCGCTCGACCCGATCGGCATGCTCCGCGCCTCCGGCCAGCTCCCGCCCCTGCACGTCGTCAAGAACACCGACGACGAGCGCCGCACCGCCTGACCTGCCGATTCGTAAAGGAGATCCCATCCATGTTCGGAAAGAAGCACCAGCAGCGCGTGCGGCACCAGCGCCTCTTGGGTCTGGCGTCCATCCTGGTCAGCCCCTTCGAGCAGCCCGCCGCCCCCACCGACCTCGTGGCCCTGGCCTTCGGCCGGTACGGGATGGAGGTCACCGAGGAGGAGGCGGCTCGCTACCTGGACGCCGCCCTGGTCAGCCGGGGCGAGCGCTTGCCCCGCCCGGCCGCCGCCGGCGAGCTTCCCGAGCCGGATGCCGAGGCGGAGGCGGCCCCGGCCGCCGAGGACACCGACGCCGAGGCCGCGCTCACCAGCTGACCGGTAGCCCTTGGGTCGCGTCCCGGCACGCGGCCCTTGGAGATCCGGCCAGCACCACCGCGCACCCACTCGTCCGTTCAACGTCTGGAGAACCCCGTGAAGATCCGACTGCCTTGGATGAGCCGTCTCGACCGGAACCGCTGGAAGTCGGCGCAGGACCTCGGTCAGCTCGGAGGGCTCATGGCCCTCTGGCTGGAGGGACACGTCGCCAGCTGGCCCGGCTACCAGCCCAACTGGGGGCCCGACGAGGAGACCCGCGAGCTGATCCCGACGCTCGCGGCCGCCAACCGCGCCGGGTACGTCACCATCGCCTCCCAGCCCGGCGTCGACCCCGTGGAGGGGTTCGACGGCCAGATCTGGCAGCAGAGGGCCGCCGTCGAGGGCTTCGTCCGCAACTACGACCTGCTGCGTGCCCTGGTCGACGCTGCCGAGAAGGCGGGCCTGGAGTACGAGGTCGCCGACAGGCTGGACACCGGCGAGCGGGGCATCGTCGTCACCCTGCGCGGCGGGAAGCCCTACACCGGTTTCGGCGGCTACATCGACGACGCCAACCTTCGGCACACCATCTGGCGGGGGATCGGCCGCGGCGCCCTGGACGACGTCTTCCGCGCCGTACGGGTCACCCTCGTCGCCCCCGAGTACGGGGCCGCCGCCGGGGCCCGGGTGTGGGAGGTCGTGGAGTCGGTCACCGCCCAGATGGCCGCCGCCGGCGCGCGCGCCGAGGAGGGCTGAACGCCGTGGTCACCGCTGCGTTGTGGGTCGCCTTGGGCGCGGTCCTGCTGAGCCTGTTGCAGGCGGCCGTGCGCACGCTCCGGGTGCCCCCGGCGTGCAGCTGGTGCACCCGGGCCTCCGGTCACGAGGTCACCGGCCACACCGCCGAGCAGTGCCGGGGACCCCGGCTTGCCGAACAGCAGCGCGCCGACCTCGCCGCCGCCCACCAGCGGGACCTGGACCGGCGCGACCGGCAGCTCGCCGAGCACGCTGACCGGCGTACGGCGGAGCGCCAGCGCACCGCCGCGAAGCTCAGGATCGAGCGGATCGGCAGCGTCACCACCCGCAGCCGCGAGATCCACGTCACCGGGTGGGCCTTCAGCACCTACCCGTACGGCGTCCAGGCCCCGGCCGGCGCCGGACAGGCCTACGCCTACCAGGGCCGCCCCGAGCAGACCAGCGGCTGGACCGTCGAGGAGCTGCACGCCATGACCCACGGCGGTGCGTGCGACTGCGACGTCGCCCGCCTCGCCAAGACCCTGCGCTGACGGCTGCCCGCGCCGCCCGGCCCGGGGGAGCGGGGCGGCAAGGGGAGCCGGGACAGCCCCGGTATCCGGAACAGAGCAAGAAGGAGGTGAACCTCATGGCGCATTGGGCGGTTGAGATCCCGACCCGCACCCCGGGCGAGCAGTCCCGGACCGGCGTCCAGTGGTTCACGTACCCGGCGTCGCGCTTCCCCGGCCGCGGCGACGTGGTCGAGAAGGTCCGCGAGGACGTCGCCACCGAGGACGCGGTCCGGCACCGCTGCGGTGCCGTCGCCGACGTCGACGCCATAAAGGTCATCTGGCACGACGACCTGCTGTAGATCCGCCCCGGGGCGGGCGGCACCCACGACCAAGCAGGTCGCCCGCCCCGGGCCACCCGAACCCCCAGAAGAGGAAAGGGCAGTGCCCATCATGACCCAGAAGACAGACGGAAAGCCGCCTCCGGTCATCGCGATTCCGCTGGCCGACCCGTCGGTGCCCTACCCGGAGATGACCGGTGACGAGCCGTGCCGCCAGGACCCGGATTTCTGGTTCCCCGAGCAGGGCGTCAACGCCGGTCCCCCCAAGGCCTTCTGCCACACGTGCCCCGTCCTGGCCGACTGCCGGGCTTGGGCCCTGGCCAACCCGCACCTGGCCGGTGAGGGCATCTGGGGCGGCATGAGCCGCACCGAGCGCAACGCCGTGCGCCGCAACGCGATGAGGCGGGCGGCATGACGAACGCGGTGGACATCACCCAGGCCCTCGCCGTCCTCGCCCTGGCAGCCGGTTGGGCGCTGCACGCCAGCCGCCTCCACCGGCGTCTGGACCGCTCCCGCCACGACCCGCTGACCGGGCTGTGGACCCGTGACGGCTGGACGCGCCGGGCCGAGCGGATCATCCGCCGCCGCCCCCGCGCCGCGGTCCTCCTTGCAGACCTGGACGGCTTCAAGCCCGTCAATGACGTGCACGGTCACGCGGTCGGCGACGCCGTCCTCGCGGCCGCGGGGGAGCGGCTGACGGCCTGGTGCGGCGCCCACGGAGTCGCCGGGCGGCTCGGGGGAGACGAGTTCGTGGCCGTCGTCGAGGACGACGCCCGCCTGGACGACCGGCTCGCCGACCTCGCGGAGCTGCTGCGCCAGCCCGTCGAGCACCAGGGCGTGCGGCTGAGCGTCGGCGCCTCCATCGGCGCCGCCCGGCTCGCCGCTCTGTCCGAGCCGACCCTGTCGGCCGCGCTCAAGGCCGCCGACCAGGCCATGTACCGGGTCAAGGGCCGCACTCGTCGCGGCCGCCGCCTGCTGCTGGCCCCGGCGTTCGCCGTCCTGCGCGGCCTCCCGCAGCGCCTGCGCCTCGCGGCATGACGATCGCCGCCCTCCGGCGCCTCCTGGACGAGGTGCGGCCGGACGTCGTCCGGCCGCCCGCCCCCCAGCTTCCGCCCCGTCGAATCCACCCCCGCAGCAAGGAGAACACCCAGGTGAACGCCTACGACGCCGTGGTCCGGTCCATGCACCGGGACGGCTACAGCACCGACAAGATCTCCGCCGAGCTGAACGTCTCCGAGGAAGAGGTCACCGCCATCATCACCGCCGCCGAGCAGGAGTCCGGACAGCCCGCCCCGGCCCCGGCGCCCGCGCCGATCACCGAGGCCATGCCCGAGGTCGCCGCCCTGCTGAAGTGGGCCGCCGCCCACGACGACGCCAAGGTCCGCACCGACGGCGAGCAGGCCGCCGCCGTCCTCGCCGCGCTCAGCGAGCGCCGCACCGTCGACGCCGAGCTGGAGAAGATCTCCAGCGAGGAGAACCAGCTGGAGGAACGCCTCGCCGCCCTGCGCGCCCGCAAGAACACGCTCCAGCCCGAGCCCGCCGGCGCCAAGCGCAAGCGGCCGGAGCGGGACTACGAGCCCAGCGTCGTCCGGGCGTGGGCCCGCGAGCACGGCTACGACGTGCCGGACCGGGCGCGCATCCCGAAGAAGGTCCTGGACGCCTGGCGCCAGCGCGAGGACGCGCCGCGGCTGGCCGCCGTCAGCTGACCGCCCCGCACCCACCGCACGACCCCCGGGGCGCGGCCGCCATCCCGGCCAGGAGCACACCGGCCGCCCCCGGGGCCCTCCGAACCCAAGACCCAGGAGAGACCCCGACATGAACCCGATCCCCGAACCGTCCGTCATCGTGATGATCGGCGCGAGCGGCTCCGGCAAGTCCACCCTCGCCCGCACCTGGCCCGCCGACTACCGGCTGGGACTCGACTCCTACAGGTGGACCGTCTCCGGCGACGCGGGCGACCAGGAGGCCACCGCCGACGCGGTGTTCCTGCTGACCTCCGTCCTGGAACGGCGCCTCGCCCGCGGCCTGACGTGCGTCGTCGACGCCACCCACACCGGGATCGAGGTCAGGAAGAGGGCTATCGAGACCGCCCACGCCCACGGGATGCCCGCGGCCGCCGTGGTGATGACCGCGCCGCTCCCGCAGTGCCTGGACCGCAACTCCCGCCGCCCGGCCAACCGGCGCGTCCCCGACGAGGAAGTACGCCGCCAGCACCAGCAGATCAGCCTCGCCCGCCCCGGCCTGCACGCCGAGGGGTTCGACCACGTGGTCACCGACACCCGGCTGATGCGGATGCGGCTGCTGCTCCAGCGCGCCGTCGACCGCGTCCACGCCGAGCACCAGGTCGACGGCGATCACACCGAACGCGCCCGCCGGGTCCTGGCCCGCCGGTTCTTCGGCGAGGACCTGGCGGAGACCTTCCACTGGACGCACCTGCGCCCCGGCCACGACCCGATCGGCGCCCTCGCGGTCGGCGGCGACGAGATCGTCGTTGCCTACCGCACCTGGTTCCCCGACCCGATGGACTGGGGGTTCGAGGCTCAGGTGCCTTGCCTGGGCGGCTGCTCCGGCCCGGCCTGGGTGCCGGTGCGCAGCCCGATGGACCTGCTCGCCGTCTACGACGACGACTTCCCCGAGGACGTCGTGCGGTGCGACCGCTGCGCCGCCGGCGCCACCACCCGGGAGGCGGTGTGAGCACCGCCGTGAACCCCGACACCGGTGACGGGTTCGACGCCCCCACCCCGTCCGAGGCCTACGCCCACGCCCCGGCCCTGCGCCGCGAGATGCATGACGTCATGGAGCTGGGCGCCGTCCGCGACGGCCGCCGCGACGGCGTGGTCACCGGCCCGCCCGCGCCCCACGCCGCGGCGGCCGACCGCGTCTTCCTGCTGCGCCGGGCCGCCCTCATGGACCGCATGGCCGTCGACGACGCCGGGCCCGGGGCCCGGGGCGCCGCCGCCCGGGCCGCGTTCGAGCTGGCCCAGTTCGACCGCCAGCACCCCCAGATGACCGCCGGGCCGCACGGGCCCTACTCGATCGAGTTCGACCCCAGCCAGCGCCCGTACGTCCGCCAGGAGTACGCCGCCTGGACCGCCGCCGGCCAGCCCGGCGCCTGACCCGCCACGAAAGGACCACGACATGTTCCAGGCCGGAGACACAGTGCGGATCGTCGCCTGCGAGGACGACCCCCGGGCCGTCGGCAAGACCGGGCGGATCGTCGACGAGGTGGCCCCCGGGCCGCTCACCGGCGGCCGGTGGACCGTCAACCGGATCGGCCTGCTGATCGGCCCGGTCCTCTGCCACGGCCACGAGCTGAAGAAGGTCTAGCGCCGAGGGGCGAGCCCAAGTAGCCCCGCCCGGGCGGGAAGTGCCCGATCCCGCCCCCACTGCCGCACCACACGACAGCATGAGCCCGGGGCCGTCGGCCCCGGGCTCCGCCACGAAGGGACGTACATGAGCGACGACAGGGTGGACGAACTCCGCGGGATTCTCCGCGCCAACCGGCCGGAGAAGCCCGACGACCTCAGCACGGACATCCGCGCAGCGGTGGACCGGCAGGCATCCGTACTCCGCGCGAACCGGGAGCCGGCCAGCGCTCTTGCGGCCGAGCTGACAGGAAGTGAGACAGCCATGCAGACCGCCGGCACTGCCGAGGGGCCCGCCTACACCAGCGAGGCGTACGCGGCCGTAGAGAAGGCCGCCACGTCCCTCCGCTGCCTGTACGCGCCGAGCGTGCTCCAACAGGCCGCCGCCCTGCTGACCGACCTGTGGGCGGCCGGCGGGCGGCACGGTGTCGAACGCAAGGAGTGGGACTGGGCGGTGAACCTGCCCTCCGGCGCGCTTGAGGTCATCGCCAGCCGCTATACCCACGCCCCCGACCCCGAGCGCACCGGCGACCAGGTCGTCGCCCTGCGCCGCGACCTGGTCGAGGCCCTGACCTCCGCCGAGACCGGCCTGAGCGTGCAGGACGGTCCACGGCTGAACATGGTGGTCGTCGAGCGCCTTCCCCAGACGCCCCGCGGCGGCTACCACGGCGACGCCAACCTGGTCGTCGGCATCTACCCCAACGGCGGCTGGGACCTCAGCATGAACGCCGACGGCGCCACGGTCGTCTCCATCGCCGCCCCCGCCACCAGGGCCGGGGCCGCCGAGGTCGCCGCCCTCGTGCGGGCCGTCGCCCGCGGCGAACTCGGCAACCCCTTCCGCAGCTGACCCTCACCGCCCAAGGAGCACCATGTCCGACTGGACCCCGACCACCCTCGCCCGCGTCGACCGCGACTACGACCGCCGCAACTCCGGCCAAGGCGGCAGCCGCTTCGGTTCGTACGTCCGTGCCCGCGAGAGCCAGCTCGACGAGGACGAGCGCACCGACCGCGCCGACTTCACCGCGTGGGCGTGGCACATCGCCACCCCGCCGGTGATGTCGCCCGGCTACGTCGAGATCCGCCCCGACCTGTCGATCACGTTCGACCGCGACGAGAACGGCGACCCGGTCGTGAAGGTCGTCGTGCCGCTGCCCCACCGGGCGCTCGCCCCCGAGCACCGCCCCGGCTACGAGGTGGGCGACTGGGAGGAGGCCCCGTACGGCCGCGGCGAGACGTACCGCCAGCTGTGGGCGCCCGCGCACATCAAGCGGACGGCCGTCCTGGCGTCCGCCACGATGCTCGTGCCCGCCAAGGACTGGGACCTGTTCGTCCCCTCCGGCGGCGCCGCGCAGCTGGTGGACGACGCACAACTCGCCGTGGAGACCGCCGCCCGGCTCATCAACGAGTACGTCGGGCCGCAGGTCGCCGACCTGCTTGGGGACTAGGCCGACCCGACCGAGGCGGGCGCCGGGGCCGCGGGCATCGGCCCCGGCGCCCGCCAGGGAGGAAAGCACATGCGCGAGACCACCACCACCCGCCGCCCGGCGACCGTCGCCGTGGCGGCGCCCGGCGTTCTGCACGCCGCCCTCGCCGCCTGCCACCCCGAACCGCTGCCCGCCTGGCTCACCAGGGCCCAGCCCCGTTGCGGCACCGGCCGCAGCGGCACGCTGCACCTGGACGAGGCGGTCGCCCAGGAACTGGAGGACCGCGCGGCAACGGCCCTGTGGGAGTGCCAGCAGGCCGACGGCGAGGGCGAGCCGTTCACCACCCTGTTCGCCGAGGCCTAGCGCCGCCGTTCTCGACTCCCTCTCCGCCGCCCGCCACACTCGAATGCAGACACCGGAAGGACCTGCGTGATGACCGCTCAGCCCGTTCACCAGCCCGCACCGCCGCCGGCCCCAGCGGCTGCCGCGCAGCTGCGCGAGCGCATCAGCCGGCACCAGCGCGCCGCGCAGTGGCTGCCCGCCTTCGAGCGGGACTGGGGGCACGCCCTGGAGACAGCCCGGCAGACCTTTGACCTGACCCCGCTGCACGAGACGATCCGGGAGTGGAGGGGCCGCCTGGATACCGCCCCGGCGGCGCCGCGTGGCTCGCGGGCGGCATGGACACCTCCGACGGCGTCCGCCTGGAGGACGTCATCGGGCCCCGCGGGTGACCCCGGCCTGGCCCGCACGGCTGTCCCCGAATGCCTCCGCCGTGCTCGCCCAGCTCCAGCCGGAGGTGCAGGAGATGGTGCGCGACGTGCTCGACATCGCCTCCCGTCAGCCGTGGGGATGGCCGCAGTGGGACCCCACGGACCCCGAGGGGCCGGGCCTGCGCCGGGCCGACGTCGGCCCGCTGACCGTCGTCTATTACATCAACGAGCCCCGTACATACCTGTACGTGCTTGACATCGTTTGGGCTGGATGACGGCCCTGCTCGTCTGCCCCGGCACAGGCCCCCGTTCGCACAGAGCGGGGGCCTGTTGCATCTCTCCGCGCCCACCACACCCGGCCTCAGGCTCACAGCTGGTCGGTGATCTGGGCTCCGCGTGATTTCGGCAATCGGCTCTCACACTTCCCTCGGTCGGCGGCTGCTTCTCTGTGGCGGTCCGCGCTCACGCCTGTGAGCAGACCGCAACTGTTCCTCGTTCGATTCGATGACGATGCACGAGAGGCCGGGAATGAGCGGAAGCGACGAGAAGAGGAGGCAGGTCCCGCATCAGCGTGGCCTGGCCCACGGGGCCGTTCACCCCGAGGAGCTGAGCCCCGAGGCGCAGCGCCAGTGGGAGGCATTCCTCAAGATGACGCCCTCCGTGCGGAAGCAGGCGTTCAGCATCACCGGAGCGCAGAAGGCCCACCTGGACGACATCCAGTCCAAGGTGTCACTCGCGTTCTACCAGCGGCTGAAGTCAGGGCCGCTTGACGGCAGCATTTCTCCGTATTTGTGGAAGATCACGCGGCATGAGTCCGTCGCGCACATGCAGGAACTGGCTCGCCGTGCGGAGGACTTCGTCGGCGACGACACCTCTCGTCTGGAGGACCCCAAGGCCCACATCAGCAGCAATATGACCAGCACGGTCGAGCTTGCGCAAGCAATGAAGGTTCTTCGTACCGAGCTGAGCGACTTCCAGCTGAAGGTCTTCGTCCTGGTCGAGGCGTATGGGTTGAAGGCCCCATGGATCGCCAAGGCGCTCGGAACCACCAATGCCTCCGTGCGCGACGCCCTGCGTCACGCACGGCGCAAGCTCCGCTCCGAAAGCGTCGGTCTTCAGCTCGGCGTGCTGATCGAGGAGTAGCCGCCTCCACGCTTCGCGGGCCTCACCGCAACGACGACGGTGCGGCCCGCGAGTCCAGGTGGCGGCTGCTCCCGGCTTCCGGATTCAGCCGGTGACCAGCCGTGATTCAACGTGAAGGAGGTGCCTCTAAAACGACCGAGCCGATATTGCCCAGCATTACCCGGAACTATTCTGATCGTCACAAAGGATGATGCAACATGTTGAGTTTCCTTGACCGTCTCAGGTACGCGGTCATCACGACCGTCCTGGCGACGGTCGCCTGGGGGCGGCGGCTGATCGAGACCTTCCTGCTGGCCTTGCCCGGCCGCCCGGCCGCCCGGCCGGTCAGTCCCACAGGGGGTTCAGTGCGCGGGCTGAGCCGCCGAGAAATCTCCGTGGCTGGCGACTAAGGGTGCACTACCGGTCGCCAGACGGGACGTTCGGAAACATCGGCGGCAGCGTCTCCCGCCATGTCGGCGTGGCCGGAGACGCTGCCCGCTGCCCTTGGTGACGTCCGTAGTTGCCTCGGAGAGACGGGCCGGAACTCCTCTCACAGAGGAGTTCCGGCCCGCCTGCTTTCCAGTACCGATGCACCAGATGCGCGGAGCCCGCCGCCCCAGGGTGTCGAACCCAGGCGCGGGCCGGCACTCCCGAAGGACCACCCGTGAACGCCATGCACAGCGACGACGACCGAGGCGAGGACTCTCCATACCTGCTGGTCCTCAGCACATCCTTCGACGACTTGATGGTGCAGGCTGAGCGTGAACTCGGCCTGCACCGACGCAGGGTGCGCAGCGTGCGTCGCCGAGCCCGCCGGCAGCTCCGCCGCGATCTCCCCCTCTGGACGCGAACGGCCCGCCTCGTCAGTAGGGCTGTCCGTGCGGGCCTCGCCCTCACAGGCGCCATCTACGGAACCGCAGCCCCGGTCCTGATGCTCAAGGGAGATCCCGACGCGGCCAGGAACGCACTCGCTGTGGCAGCTGCCGCGTGCGGAGCGGCCACCGCGGTGCGAACTCGCCACTGAGGACACCCAGGTGAGGTTTCGTCCGGTTTCAACGCCCTCGCCGTATTTCGGCGAGGGCGTTCTCTGCGCCTCGACGCCGCAGATGCATCAATCGCATTGCCCTCGGCGTACCGTGCTGATCGCCATTGCCCACGAGAACGAGGAGAGTCCCGCCGTGACCACGCACGCGGTGACCGGCGCTGAGCGACGACCGCCGATACCCGCCAGCCGCACCACCGTCGACGGTGACGCCCTGGTGCCCATCCGTGGAGGGCTGCTCGCCTCCGCCGTCCTCGTCGCTCTCCTCGCCGTGGCACTCGCGGTCATCGGCTTCACCGGCTCCTACCGCTCCGTGCGCGACCTCGCGCTCGACTGGGGATGGGGCTGGTTCGCCTACGTCTTCCCATTCGGTATCGACGTCGGCATCATCGGCCTGATCGCCGCCGACTTGTTCCTGTGCGCGATCCGCACCCCCGCCCCGATCCTGCGCTGGTTCGCGTGGGTGCTGACCGTGGCCACGGTCGTCTTCAACGCTTCCAGCGGCTGGCCGGCGGACGGCTCCGCCGGGTGGATGGACTACGTCGAGGCCTCCGCGCACGCCACGATGCCCGGATTGGTCGTGGTCATCACCGAGGCCTTGCGCCGGGCCATCGCCCGCCGGGCCCGCATCGCCGACGGCCGCGAGTTCGAGCCGCTCGGCATCGCCCGCTGGGTCCTCGCCCCCATCGCGACCTTCGGCGTGTGGCGGCGGATGCGATTGTGGGATGTCTACACCCGTGCTGCCGCGCTGGACCTGGAGCGGGACCGGCTCACCCTGCGCGACGAGATGCGTGAACGGTACGGCAAGGACTGGAAGAAGAAGGCGCGCCCGGCCGAGATGCGGGCCATGCGCGACGCGAGCCGGGGCCTGCCGATCCCCGCGCACCTGATCGCGAACGCCGCCCCGGCTGCCGCGAACGCCGCCTCCACGAACACCGCGAACGCCGACGCGCCCGCCCGTGAGCACCCTGCACTCACCGAGGACGGCGCGAACGCCGCGAACACTGCTGTTCACGGTGGCGGAGCGAAGCCCGCGAACGACATGCTGACCAGCCAGGCCACCACGAACGGTGCCCCCATCGACATGGAGGCACCGCGAACACCGTGGGGGCCAGCGAGTGAACGCCTGCCGTTCGCGGCCGCCGAACAGGCACCCCAGACGAGCGCTGACCTGCGCGATTCGCGCCGTGAACGGTCCGCGGTACCTGCGACCGCATCCTCGCGAACAGTCGTCAGGAGCACCGTGTCCATCCCGCACAGCCCGGCCGAGGCCGCCGCTGACGACGGCCGCGAACTGGTGAGCGCGAACGCCGCAGCGGTCACCGTGAACGCCTCCGCGTACGCGGTCGAGCCGACAGCGAACAGCGTGAACGGCTACCGCGAACGCGCCGACGTCATCACAGCGGGGACGGGGCACGAACGGCTTCGCGGGCGGTACACCGAGGACCGTGCCGGGCGCCGGCGCCTCGCGGAGGACTTCCTGAGGGCGAGGGAGACCGAACAACCGCCACCTTCCCAGGCGAGGTTCGCTGCTGCGGTCGGCGTCGCACCCGCCACGCTGTCCAAGGCGCTGAAGGAGTGGCGCGAGGACCGGCAAGGCTGACCAGCGCTCTTGTGTCGAAACAACAAGCGCTCATCCTGTCCCGCCGGGCCTTTGTGACCCCCATGGTGCGGTCAGGCGGTCCCGCCGGCGCCACGGAACTGTCGTGGCTTGTGGCCCGACGGCACCGTTGAAGTGGGGGCGGCATCTCGCCGGGGTTTACGTGACCAGCCGCCGCCCGACTGCGGCTCTCGCGGTTGTGCGCGTAACAAGGGCCGGCGGGAAGGGAGGGGTGCCCGGCCGGGTCCTGAGTACCGTCCGCCGGGCCGGACTTGAACCGAGCGCCGTACTGCCGCCGTCGCGGACGCGCCAGCGTGAGCAGACCGCGCCGTCCGGCCGTGGCCGAGGGGGAGCGGCTGCTGCCGCGATGTGGCCGAGGCCGTCGAGCTGGTCAGCCCTGCCCGCATCGTCGTGGCCGAGCGTCCGGCTGCGGACCGGGAGGGGCGTGGGAAATCCATGGAAAAAGCCCCTGACCTGCAAATTCCCGGAGCGAGAGAGTTGACTCGCACCTCAAAACTTGATTGAATTAGCAGTGTCGAAAGGGGCGGGAATCCCCGGGAGACACCGGGCCTCCGGGCCCACACCGAAGAACCTCAACGAAACGGAGAGATCATGACCGACCGTGCACCCGACAACTCCCCGGTCTTCATTGACGGCGACGCACCGGCCAACCCGGCGAACGTCGCCGAGCAGGCCCGACCGGCGTGGGAGCTGTACCAGAAGGCCGTTGACGCCACCGCCATCGCGGACCTGATCACGGACCTGCTGCACCTCGCCGACGTGGAGCGGCCGGGTGGCGGCGAGCGGGCCATTCAGCTGGCCGTGTCCGAGTACCTGGACGACCGGGCGCGGTACCTGCAGTACCTGGCCGAGGCCGCCGCGCCGAAGGTCCCGATGTACCTGGGCCAGTACCGGCCCGCGGGCCAGGACTGGATCACCATCGTGGAAGGCGACGAGACGGCCGAGCCGATCGACGTCGCGGGCTGCCTGCGGACCCAGATGCAGCGGGCCGA
>NZ_JBVKBI010000029.1:0-91917 GCF_055639035.1 Streptomyces sp. NPDC107654 | reverse complement strand
CGTTCCCACTCGGCATCCGTCAGATCGCCCCGCCCCATGTCCACATCAACGACACGGGTGCGGAGTAGTCACATGATCGGCCGGACAAGTCCTAGCGCCAGTGGATCGCCATCCTGGATGAGGGGCGGCACCTCGCCGAGGTGGATGTGGGAGGCGAACGTCGGATCCACCGCTCCCGTGCCGGGCTGGTCGACGTCACGCTGCCACCCGTGTGCCGTTACCGCGTCGAGGACCAGCTCGGGACCACCGCACGGCAGGGCGGGCTGATCGCAGGCGTCGAGCGCGGCTAGGAAGCTGGCGAGGATCTCCCCTGGGACATCGGGGGTGAAGTAGGCCGACCACTGGGCGAGCGGGCTGCTCGGGTCCGTACGAGCGGACACCTGCCAGGCGATCGGCAGGTTCCCCAGGTGGAACGGCTCGTCCGGCAGGACCCACTGCGCCCACCGCAGGGAGTCGGGGCTGATGTGCAGGACGGTGCTGCGCAGGACTTGACGGTCCGCCGGCGCCTCGTCCGGCTCCTGGCGCCCGCGGACGAGCGTCAGGCTCGTCCAGCCCAGGCCGGCGAGCGTGTCGGCGACGGCGTCGTACAGGCGTCCGTCGTCACCGGCCAGGTGCCGGGGACCGACCCAGTACGCGGACGGGACGTTCGTCGGGCTGGGCAGGCCGGACGGAAAGTCGGAATGCAGTATGCCTCCAAGGGCTAGAAGTCCTGATGCCGCCAGCCGTGCGCGAAGCTGGACGGGAGTGCGGGCCGACTGCGCCGCAGTCTCGGTGGCAGAGGGCGAGCAGTGTGACCCTGCCTTGCTATCAATCAGGCAGACGTCGAGGGCGCCCGAGAGACGCCGACTCAAGCCTCTGGCTGTCACATTCGCTGGGAGGTCTCCAGCACGCGCGCGACTGCGGCGGCGACGACATCGGCCGGTGTCTCGGTGTCGAAGGACATCTGGTAGCCGCGCACCTTGGCCGTACCGGTGACGGCGATCTTCCACCCCTCGCCGTCGGTACCAGGACGGCCGGACGGAAACCATCCGAGATAGAAGGATCCATCCTTCGAGTTGACGTGCACGTCCGCGCGGTCGTCCACGACCAGGTGGAAGTCGTCGGCGGAGAACTGATCCATCACGAGCGTGGCCTGGCCCGGGCCGAGCAGCCACTCACGCAGCCGCAGGGCCTCGACGGTGGTGGAGAATCCGGGCCCCTGGGGTGCCGCAGTCACGGGCAATCACCTCTCTGACCTGGTGTTTTACGAGAAGGTCGTCCAGGTTCACATGCCGCTGCGGCGTTGGCCAGTCATTCGTGGGTCTTTGCTGTCTGCCCCCGGCGAACTGCCACGCAGAGGACGAGGCATCGCGGACCACTGCGGAAAACGGCGTGCGCGCGGTGGAGGCAGTGCTGATAGTTGCCGTATGGATGCGATCGAGGCCGCACGCGCCGTCGTAGATGAACAGCACCCCGAAGCGCGCGCCGCGTTCCTGGGCGGCAGCGTCGTGACGGGGCGCCGCACGGCGACGTCGGACCTCGACATCGTGGTCCTGCTCCACGGAACCCCAGCCCCGTACCGCGCGAGCCTCCAGTACGCCGACTGGCCGGTGGAGATGTTCGTGCACACCGAGGCGACGTGGCACGCCTACGTCGAACGGGAACTACGCCAGCGCCGGTCACCGCTGCTGTGGATGTGTGCCGACGGGCTGCTGCTCTTCGACACCGACGGACTCGGAGCCCGCCTCGCCGCAGAAGCCCGGAAACTGACCACCGCAGGACCACCCCCGGCGTCGGCGGAAGAGGTCGACGACCGCCGCTACGCGATCACCGACCTCCTCGACGACCTCGCGGGAAGCCACGACCAGAGCGAGCGCCTGTTCATCGCGACCGAACTGGTCCGACGCACCGGTGAGCTGGTGTTGGCCGTTGGCGGGTCGTGGGGCGGCGGTGGGAAGTGGCTGGCACGCCGTCTTGAGACGACCGCGCCAGGGCTCAGCACACGCCTCCACCACGGCCTACAGGAGGTACTGGGCGGGAGAATAGAGCCCCTCGTGGCCGTGGTGGACGAGGTGCTCGGGCAGACCGGCGGCCGGTTGTGGGTCGGCTACAAGCGTGCCGGGGCGCCCTAAGCGGTCCTCCACGCGCACCCGGAGCAACGCGCTCAAGGACTGCTGGTCTGCGAAAGGCTGTGGGCGAGCTGGCCCACGGCATTGAGAATGCCCTGCCCGAAGCTGGTAGGTGCGATCAGCACGCCGAACACCAGCACAATGACGACGGTCAGCTTCTCGTCGAACCGGCTGCGGGCATGCGTACGTCGGCGCAGCCGCACAATGATGACGACAGCCAGCAGAACCGCCACGTTGATACTCAGAACCACCTGGCCAGCCCTCCCCCGCACAACACTCTGACGACCCGCCCTCCTGCATAGCCGGAACTCGACAGCACCACGTTTCGATCACCGGTGATTGGCGACGGAGCGCCTGGTCAATGGCTGGATTGGGGCAGCTGCGCGAAGCGAACAGCAGCGCCAGCTGCCCCACTCGCAGCCCGCCGGGGCGGACGAGCCCAGACCTCGCGACCTCCGTCGCACTGGCCGCCCTGCCCTGCGCGTCAGGACAGAGCGGTGGGGCGGCGCGGCGGCGGGATGCGGTCCAGCAAATCCCACAGAGGGCGCGAGCCAGCCGCCCACTCGCCCAGCAGACGGCGGTCCACGAGGTGTATCCGGTGCTCCGCGCCCCAGGGGATGGCCTTGGAGGAGAAGCGACCGTTGGTGAGCACGACTGCGACGTCCGCTCCGTGGATCTGCCGTGCGGTGCCGTTGACCTGCTGTAGGACACCGACGCCGACGGCGGAGCCGCGGTCTCCGTCCCGGCGGTGCTTGCACTGGATGGCCCAGACGCGCCCCATGGGATCGACGGCGCGTACGTCGCAGGCATTGTCGCCGGCACCGCCGAGCTGCTCTGCCTGGCAGCCGTCCCGTCGCATCAGGTCCCGTATGGCGAACTCGAACGCGCGGTGGTCCAGGGCATCCAGCTCCGCGATCCCCATCCGCAGGGCGCGCGCACGCACACGCTCCCACTCGGCCCGCTGCCGCGCCTGCTGCAGCCAGAGGCCACCGGCCACTGCGGCGATCACGGCAGCGATGAGGAGGATCCACCAGTGCACCAGCAGCCAGTGCACGACGGTGATGACCAACCCGAGCGCCAGGACCCCAGCTCCCAACAGGGCCAGCTGGTCGTCCTGTTTCTTGGAACGGCGGGCTGGCCGGCGCCGTGCGGGGCGCCGGGCCGGGCGTCGGCCGCTCATCGGGCTGTCCCCGGCTCAACCGGCAGGCTGCGTTCGGCAGACCGGGCGAGGGCCCGTATCGGCCCAGCGACCCGCTCGCACGCCTCCATCCGTACCGCCATGAAGGAACTCCCCCCTATCCACAGGCTGTTGACGATCCCCGCGCAGGTCATGAGAGCACGCACCACTGACAGCGGGTCGAGATGCGATCACTTAGAGTGGAGAGTTTTCGGTCAGCGTGGGCCGCTGCCCGCTGCGGCTGAGCGCCGACGACCTGGGACTTTGGGTGCTCGATCGACATACTTCAGCCGTTTCGCGGCGAGCACTGGATCCGGCCGCTCCTCTCAGCGGACGCCGGCCCTCCCACCGGCATCTTTCCGGTCCAGCGTGGAGTTGCGCGGGTGCGCAGGATTGAGGAACCACTTGCGCGCGGAGGCCAGCCACCAGATGCCGCAGAAGGCGATGACGACGCCGACCGCGACGGGCGCGTAGTTGAAGGTGCGCGCGGTGACGGGGGAGGTCTGCGGCAGCATGAACAGCACGGTGATCACGAGCACCCAGGCGACGGCGATCGTGCCGACGACGGGGGACCAGGAGCCGAGGTGCCAGGGGCCGCGCTCGAACCGGCTCCCCTGCCGGAGCCGGAGGTAGGTCGGGATGACGTAGGCGATGTACAGGCCGATGGTCGCGATCGACGTGACCGCAGCGTACGCGGTGGTGTTCCACAGGTAGGGCAGGCCGAGGACGAAGGCGCCGCCGGTGGCGAGCCAGACAGCGTTGGTGGGCGTGCGGGTGGCGGGGTTCAGCTGGTGCCAGACCTTGGAGAAGGGCAGGGCGCCGTCGCGGGAGAAGGCGTAGATCATGCGAGAGTTGGCGGTGACAGACGCCATGCCGCAGAAGAGCTGGGCGACGATGACGACCAGGAGCAGCCACTTGCCGGCCGCAGCACCGAGGGCGTCCATGAGGATCTGCGCCGGGGGCACCCCCGTCCCCGAGCCAAGTGCGCCGGCGTAGGACTGGATGGCGTAGGTGAAGCCGAAGAGAAGGACGAAGCCGGCGGCGAGGGAGACGAGGATCGAGCGAACGATGCCCTTGGGGCCGGCGGTGGAGGCGTCGATGGTCTCCTCGGTCATGTGGGCGGAGGCGTCGTAGCCGGTGAAGGTGTACTGCGCCATCAGCAGTCCGATCAGCACCACGTAGGTGCTGGAGGAGAAGCCGGTGTTGTTGACGAACTCGCCGAAGACGAAGCCGGCCGACTGGTGGTGGTCGGGCACGAGCACCAGGGCGCCGCAGATGACGACGACGCCCAGGATGTGCCACCAGATGGAGACCTCGTTCAGGAAGGCGACGATGCGGACACCGAAGGTGTTCAGCACGCCGTGCAGGGCGAGGATGATCCCGAACAGCGTGATGGTGTGGTCGGGCGTGGCGGTGAAGCCGAACTGAAGGTCGAGCAGGGCGTTGAGGAAGCTGGCGGCGCCGAAGTCGACGCCCGCGGTCACCGCTATCTGACCCAGGGCGTTGAACCAGCCGGTGAACCACGCCCACGCCGCGGCCGTTCTCGCGGGGGCCATGCGGTGCGCCCAGAAGTACAGGCCGGCGCTGGTCGGGTAGGAGGAGCAGACCTCGGCCATCGACAGGCCGACGAACAAGGTCATCAGGCCGACGAACAGCCAGCCCCACATGATCACGGCCGGGCCGCCGGTGTTCATGCCGTAGCCGTACAGGGTCATGCAGCCGGACAGGATCGAGATGATCGTGAAGCTGACGCCGAAGTTGGCCCGGCCGGACATCGAGCGGGCGAGCGTCTGCTGGTAGCCGAGCTGCTTCAGGCGGTCCTCGTCGGAGACGCGGGAGACGTCAAGAGGCATGGGAGTGCCGTCCTTCGTACATCGGGGGGTGGTGTCAGGATGGTCAGGGGTGCCGGCGCCTCGGCGGGTTGTAGGCCCAGGCGCGGTGCCGCAGGAACAGGTCTTCGGCCTGACCGCAGTAGGCCCAGGGAAGGTGCGTGGCGTACGGGCCGATCGCGTCGAAGACCTCCGCCGCCTCGCTGTGACGGTTGGCGAACGACAGAGCGTGTGCCAAGTAGTTGGCGTCATCGGCGAAGCAGGCGTGCGGGCCAGGCGCGCGGTAGCGCCACCAGCGTTCCAGCACGGGGTCGATCTGCGGGCAGTCGATCCAGGGATGGATGGTCAGCCCGTACGCCGCCTTGTCCCGCTCCTGACGGGATCGGTGGGCCTCGGCGATCACGACCAAGGGCAGGACCGCGATCGGCAGCCCTCGCGGGGCGATGGACGCCTGCTCCTCCGCCCACCACATCGCCTCCCCCGGCCTGCCGTGGTTGCGCTGGAACAGGTAGGTAACGACCTCGTGGTGGGCCTCGCGATTCCACGGATCACGCTGCTTGATCTCCGCCCACACATGCCGCAGGGTCGACCGATCCGGTGCATGCGTCCGCAGCAACGCCAGCATCACCACCAGGGGCGCCAGATCATCCGGCCACACTCCCAGCGCGGTGCGGCAGGTGGCCCACGCTTCCTCCATCAGTGACCGGCCGCCGTTCTGCCCGGCGATCATCGCGCGCAGGGCCTGAACGTTCGCGAGGAGAGCCAGTGCGTGCGGCGAGCGCGGTTCCGCCTTCACCCAGGTGTCGGCGAAACGCAGGCGAGCCCCCGCTTCGGCGAGCACCTGAAGGCGGAAGATCCGGCGGTCCCAGTCGGCACCGGTAGTGGTCAGCAGGTCTCGGGGGCCTTCCCAGCGCCCCATAGAAGCGTCTTCGAGGACTCGCCGCAGCGCGTCGTCATTTCTTGCCGGGCGCATGTCAAGAGCGGGTTGCCCTCCGGTCGTAGGCATCATGTTCGCTCCGGTAGTCCGCTCCTGTCTGCTTGGCAGGAGGAGGCGAAGTCGTCAGGCGGTCCGGATCTCGGTGCCGAGCGCCGCCGAGATGGCCCGCTGGTGGACGAGGCCCGTACGCACCAGCCGGGCCTCCGGGGTGAAGCAGTCGACGATGGTCATGTGGTTCGCCGCCGGGCACACTCCGCCGTCGATGATGACGTCGGGTTCCAGGCCCGAGGCGGCCAGGAAGGCGTGAACCTGGTCGATCGTGATGGCCGGCCCGGGGTCGTTCGGGCCGGCGTCTCCGGAGATGTTCGCTGTGGTCGCCGCGAGAGGGACTTTCACCGCCGACGCGAGGTCCCCGAGGATGTCCGGGGCGATCGTGACCAGGGCGGGAGATCCGACTGCCGCGTGCTGGGCGGCGTCTTCGGCGTTCTTCCACGGCAGCAGCAGTGCGAGATCACCGGGCCAGAAGGCCGTCGCGAGGCGCCTGGCGTCCGGGCTGAGGATGAAGCGTTCCTCACAGGAGGAGGTGGAGGTGGCCACATAGGCGAGTGGCTTGCCGCTCGGGCGGCGCTTGCCCGTGATGATGTCGTCGCATGCCCGCGCGTTGCTCGCGTCGGCGCAGACCATGTACCAGCGCCGGGTCGGGACGACGACGAGTCCTCCGGCCTCAATCGTCTGTACCGCGGTGTCGAGGTCTTCGGGTCCGATGAGACGCATGGGCTACTCCTTTTCGGCTGCGGGCTGAGGGGTCGCGGCGAGGGGCGGATAGTCGAGCCACGGGTCGCGCAGCGCTTCGAGGCGGCGGCCGGCGTGGTCCGGGTGGGAAACGCGGAAGTAGGCCATCACCCTGGGGAAGGGGGTGAGGTTCCGTCCCACCGAATGCGGGACGAGGTGGTGCATGAGCAGGACGTCGCCGGGGGCACCGAGCAGAGGGACACCCCGCTCCTGGTCGACCTCTGGGGGCACCTGCTCCGTCATACCGAGCGTCCACTGGGTCCTAAACCAGTCCGCCATGGTGTGGTGACCGCCGGGCTGGTAGTGCAGCGCCCCGTCCTGCGTGCTGCTCACGTCGGACAGGACGACGCCGACGAGGAGCGAGAAGGTGCGCAGTTCTCGCGGGTCGAGGTGAGGACAGGAGACCCCGTCCACGTGCATCGCCTTCTCGGGTTGCACGCCGGGGAATTCCGACTCGGGTACGCGGATCTGAATCTGGGCCGTGGTGACGGGGAAGGTGTCTCCGAGGAGGCCGGTGGCGAGTTCGGCCGCATCCGTCTCCTCGTACAGGGCAAGGATGTCGGGGTGGCTCCCGAGTTCAGGGGCGAAGGTGCGCTGGCTGTAGGCCGGGACTTCGCTGGGCCTCAGACCGCGGTACCAGCTCCCGACCAGTGAGGTGGCGCGTTGGACGAGTGCGGGGGAGACCAGTGCGCGGCGTACGAGGACGCCATCCCTTTTGAAGGTGGCCTTCTCCTCAGGCGTGAGGGGCATGGTGCCTCCGTAAGGTCTGCGACGTCCCGCGGGACGTGGCTCTGTCGATGCGGTCGAGGACGTGCGTGCAAGCGTCGAGCGCTGCGGCGAGAAGCTTGTGACCCAGCTCCGGGGTGGCGTTGCGCGGATCACCGCCGATGACACCGTCGGCGGCGAGCTCGGGGTCGTCGGAGGACCAGGGCCACGTCACGCCACGATCGAGTACGAGGTGGCCGATCGACCGGCGTCGGCCGGGGTCGGGGAACGCCTCGCTCGGCAGGAGGTCCAGCCGGACCCGGTCCGGGTCAAGGGCGAGCATGAGGGCGGTTTCCAGCACTCCGGCATGCACCTCGGGCAACTCGCTGCCGATCGGGACTCGGCCGGCGGCGAGTGCGGCCGGGTGCAACACGCAGGTGGTGACGCCGTGGGAGTGGCGGAGCTGGTGGACGACCGCCTCCAGCACGCCGCGGTTGCCGCCGTGGCCATTGACGAGGAGCACGGAGCCGACCCCTGTGGAGCGGATGTACTCGGCCACGAGCGTCGTGATCAGCGTCGCGTACAGGTGGAGGTCCAGCGTGATGGTCCCCGACGCGTCGGCGTGTTCGGGCGAGAGGCCGTAGGGGACGGCCGACCCGACCCACAGGTCGTGCCGGTCCGCTGAGTGCGCGGCCAGGCGGTGCGCGAACTGCTCGGCGATGACGGTGTCGGTGTCCAACGGCAGGTGCGGACCGTGCTGTTCTACCGACCCGAGCGGCAGGCAGAGGACGGACCGTTCGCCGAGCTCGGCCGCCACACGAGGGGCGGTGAGCGCGGCGAACGCCCGTCTGGTGCTCCGGCTGGTCACCTCCTGCTCCGCCGCCCGAAGCGGATCAGGAACTCGTTCTCCTCCGGGAAGGTGTCATCCTCGCTGAAGTCTGCGAGCCGCTCCTTGACCGTGGTCTCGAATTCCGGCAGCCGGTCGCCGAAGAGGTGGGGTGCGGCGAAGGAGGTGGAGTAGAGGTAGCCGAGGATGCTCTCGGCGGTCCAGGTTCGGTGGACGGGGATCCGGGCCGCCTCGACCTGGTCGAAGGGAGACTCCTCCATGATCTCGCTGTAGGGGCGGTTGTGGTGCTGGAAGGTGCCGGAACCGGCCCGCCGTTCCTCGCCGAGGAACGTCTTGATGACGTCTCGGACGGCTTCCTTCCAGGGACTGGTGGCGGTCCAGAAGCTGCTGTCGCCGAAGATGGCGACGACACCATCGGGCGCGACCTGATCGTCCAGGCGCGCCAGCACGCCGGCCTGGTCGAGCCAGTGGAACGCGCGGCAGATGGTGACCAGGTCTGCCTTCCAGCCGCCGGGCGACACGAAGTCCTCGGCGGTGCTCTCAACGAGCGACAACCGCGTGCCGTCGGGGAGCTTCGGGCGCAGTGCCGACTCCGCCGCGGCGAGCATGTCGGCGTCGTTGTCGATGGCGATGATGTCGTCGAAGCGACCAAGCAGCGCCTCGGCGACCAGCCCGGTGCCGGTGCCGACGTCGAGCAGGCGTCGCGGACCGTCGGTCCGGGCGGGGGCGGCCTGGTCCAGGGCCGTTGCGACGTCTTCGGGGATACCGGGGCGGAACTGGCGGTAGTAGCTGGCGGTTCCGGTGAACAGGCTCATGTGGCGCTCCATGGTGCGAGGTGCTGAATGTGGGCGGCGGCTGCCGCCAAGTCGTCGGCGACGAGCACACCGTGGTCAACGAGCAGGGACTCGTCGGGGACCTGCCTTCCGCGCGAGATCCATATGGCGCGCGCCCCTGCTTCTACGGCACCCACGATGTCGCACGTCCAGTCGTCACCGACGTGGATCAGGCCATTTGGGTCCGTGTGGAAGTGGTCGGTCACGGCCTGGAAGGCCCGACGGTCGGGCTTGGTGTGGCCGATGCGGCAGGACGGAAAGAAGTCGCTCACCCAGGGGGAGAGGAGCGTGCGCATTCCGTCGGTGTCGGCGTCGACGCAGGTCACGTTGGAGAGGGTGACGACGGTGGCTACTGAGCTGATCTTGCGCAGTGCCTCGGTCGTGCCGGGGTAGAGACTGAACGGGGCAGGCGGCACATCGCGGGGGAACGTCTCCGCCGGCACCTGGATGGCGTCGCAGACCTCGTGTACCAGGGAGTCGGTCAGGGCCGGTCGGGTGTGGAGGCTGGACCGCAGGATCTCGCGGGTACGCGCCGGAGGGAGCGGTGACGCCTCGACCAGCCGCATCGTCAGGCCGGGTCCGTCGGCCATGCCCAGGGTGCCCCCGACGTCCACCGAGACCAGCAGTTCGGGTCGTGTTGTCATCGTGTCCTCCCCGCGGTGGCCGGGAGCGCGGAGACGACGGCTTCGATTCGGGCCTGCCGGATGTCCGGGGTGGTGGCTTCCGACAGGAACGTGAGGGCGTACCGCAGCTCCGCCTCGTCGAGCGCGTCGAGTGATCGCCCTTCCTGGTCAGCGGCGACGTTGAGGTCCGGCGGGACGCTGCGCGGGCGCAGTCCGTGCGGCAGGTGGAGTCGACCGTGCCAGTGCTCGCCGTCAGCCGGCGCAGGGAACTCGCTCGTGGGCCGCAGGACGGTGACGTCGTCCAGGGTCAGGATGCGTACGGGGATGGACGAGTCCGCGATGTCCAGGCTTCCGGTGAGGAAGGTGTCGTGGCCGTCAAGCCGTCGCGTCAGGCGGAGCAGGGGCCCTTCGGGGCTGTGGGTGACCGTGCCCTCGACGGGAACGTTCAGTGGGGCGCTGGGCATGCTGTGCTCCTTGGCGTGGTGCCGAGACCAGGGGCGTCCGGCAGGCGGATGTGGCCGTTTTCAGGGCGGAGCGGCATCTCGTAGAGGCGTTGGCGTCCGGGCTCCCAACGCAGCCGGTACTCGACGGCCGGAACGGCGTGGGGGTAGGCGGCGGCCAGGTGGAGGCCGGGCACGAGCGAGCGGCCGTGCGGGTACACAGGAACGCCCTGAGCCTGAGCGACTCGAATGATCTGTACCGCTCGGGTCAGCCCGCCGCATCCGACGGCGTCGAGGGTCAGGGCACTGGGCCGTATGTACTGGATCAGGCCAACGGGGTCCTCGTCGCAGTGCGCGCGTTCGCCGACTGCCAAGGGCAGCGGTGTGGCCGCCAGCAGCTCGTAGGTGTCCGCGTCGTGATGCGGGAGCGGGTCCTCCAGCCACCGAAGGCAGGAGGGATCGGCTACCTGTGCGAAGGCCAGGGCCACGGCCGGTGTCCAGGTGCCGACCGCGTCGACGGCGAGCGGCGCGCCGAGAGCGTGAGAGCAGCGCTCGACCGCCTGGGCCATGCGGGCCGCCGCTTCTCTTGATGGGTCGGACGGATTGCGGCGAAGCCCCCACTTGGTGAAGCTCCAGCCGCCTGCCATGACGCCGGCCAGTACGTTCGGGCTGTTGATGCTGCTGAGGTCTTGGGTGAGCCAGGAGGCGTACGCCGGAATCAGCGGCTGGGAGGCGGCGGCGGTGAGGAGTTCGGCCACAGTGCGCTCGGCGAGTCGGCCGTGGAGGTCCCAGACAGCGCAGTCGACCGTGCCGACCGCCCACGAGGCAACCTCGCCAGGCCGTCTGCGAGCCGCGGCCCGCAGACGGTCCAGCAAGCCGGCGTGGTCAGTGACCAGCGAGTCCTTCGTCTCAGGGGCCAGCACCTCGTTCACGTAGCGTCCCACGCGTTCGCCGACCGGGCCGTACCAGCCGAGCGCGAGCCCAGCGCGAACCGCGACGAAGAAGGTGTCGTCACCGGCTGCCGTCGGCTGCCTCGTCTGGACCACGTGGAGGTCCTGAATGGTCCACGAGGTCATCGGACCACCTCGCGAGATGCCAGGAGGAGGTCGGCGGCCCGCTCGACTCCGGGCACGTCCATGCCCATGGTGCGGGCGAGATCGCGCTGCGGCATCGGGCCGGCGGGCTCCTGCCAGCCGATGACGTCGACGGGGCGGCGGAGCCTCCCCGCCAACAGCCCCCATACAGATGCGGGGTGGCCCAGGGTGAGGAAGAGAACGGAAGCGTGGGAACCGAGATAGTGCTCGACTTCGCAACCGTTCAGCCCCCTCGGCCAGGTGCTCGGGGCACCGAGAACCGTGAGATCCAGCAGGTTGACGACTCGGACCCGGCACCGGTGACGGTCGCGAATACGGTCGACGGCTTCCGTGGCTACGGCAGCGGGGATGTCTCCCGCTGTCACGATCGTCAGGTCGGGCTCGTCATGGTCGCTGAGGTGCGACCACACCGCGAGACCACGGCGCCGCTCCTCGTCCAGTGATTCTTCCGGGTGGAGCGTGCGGTTGTGCTTGCCGGTGATGATCAAATTGACGCGGTCCATCGAGTCGAGCGCCTCATCCAGGACCGCCGCCGTACGAGTCGGGTCCGCCGGCGTCAGCACCCGGACTCCGGGTGCACCGAGGGCCAACAGGGCAGTGGCGAGGGACGGGTCGCCGTGGGTGTGGACGTTGTGCCAGCCGTAGGAGGTCAGGAGGACGTTGAGGCTGGGCAGGCCCTGCGCGCCGTCGAGGCGTCGCTGCTTGATGTGAGCCACCAAGCCGCTGGTGAGCAGAGGGGCGAAGCTCTCGTACGACACGAGCAGGCCCCGTCGGCCGCTGGCGGTCCAGCCGGCGAGCCACTCCAGCAGCACCTCCTCCGCCAGCAGCTCGTGAGCCCATCGCTCACGCGCGAGGTCAGCAAGCCGATTGGAGGCCAGTTCGTCGGGGCTGAGGAGCAGGAAGTCCCCTCGTTCTGCGTGCCGC
This sequence comes from Streptomyces sp. NPDC107654, assembly GCF_055639035.1. Classification (NCBI taxonomy): domain Bacteria; kingdom Bacillati; phylum Actinomycetota; class Actinomycetes; order Kitasatosporales; family Streptomycetaceae; genus Streptomyces; species Streptomyces sp. NPDC107654. The sequence continues at coordinate 79,608 of NZ_JBVKBI010000029.1, read as the reverse complement.
CGGACTGTCCCCGTGACCGCGCTCGTGAACGAAACAGCATTGGGTAGTGGCGGGACGTCCGGGATGGCCGACTGCGCACGGGGCAGGGAGCACCAGCGGACCTGGGTGACTGCTTCAGCAAGGGGCCCTCGGCTGCGTCCCCGCGTGTCGAACAGCTGGGAAGGCCGGTAGGAGGCCAGCCAGTCGTCGAGCTGCGACAGCTGATCCGCGTTGTTGCGCGGGTTTGTGAAGGGGGTCTTGTGCAGATCGGGCGTACCGATAAGCGTCTGGCCGCCGAGGGCGACAGGACCGGTCCATCCCTTGACGCAGCGCAGGACCAGTGCTGTGCGCCGGCCTACGACAGTGGCCTCCAGGGCGTCCCATAGGGCGGCGTGGAAGGCTGCGTGCTCCGCCTGCGATCCGGCGGTGACGTGGACGATCACGGCCCGCCATCCGATACCGGCGAAGTATGCCCGGAGCCGGACGTCGTCCAGTCGTCCGAGCAGTGACGGACCCCCCATGCGGAAGCCGTTCACGTGCACTACGGGAAGCACGGCGGCACCGGTGAGGTCTTCGTGGGCGAGCCAGGCCGCTGCGGTCGTCGGGGTCTCGCACTCGCCGTCACCGATCACAGGCACGACGACCCTGCCGGGAGCGTCAAGCGCGACCCCCTGTGCGAAAGGCAGGCAGCCCCCGAGTCGTCCACCGAGAAAGGCACCGGCCGGAAGCGCCGGGGTGACTTCGGCTCCGAGCCCTTCCACGTCAGGGAAAGCCCGGGAGAGCCGCCGCAGGCCGTCGGCGTCCGGCCCGAATTCCGGGCGCAGCTTGCCCAACTCACCTGTCACCCAGGACGCCGAGAGCTGGACCACGCCGGCATGACCGGCTCCGAGCAGCGGCACAAGGCCGACTTCCCCGTCGAGAGCCCCGGCGGCAAGGGCGAGGTGGGTCAAGGCAAAGGCGGTGCCCGGCACGGTTCCCCAGTGGCCGGACGGGCGCTCCTTGACGTGTTCGGCGGTCAGCGGCCGGTTGAGCAGGACGTTGTCCCGTAGGTGGAGTTGGCACACCGAGGCGTAGCAGATGGCTCTCCACAGGACCTCGGCCAGAACGGCATCGTTCTCCATCACGCGCCGACCAGGGTCTCGTCAGCGAAGGTGAAGTACCACAGGGGGCGATAGCACTCCCATGCTGCGGGCCGCAGCCCGGAAGGTTCCATGATCTTCTCTATCTCGGCGCGGGCGCGGAGGTAGTACTCAAGCTCATGGGCTCCGGAGGCGCGCAGGCCGGCCATGATGCGGTTGTGGGCCTGGTAGACCTGGAAGTTCGGGAACTCGGTCACGTACGGCGCGAGGGCCTCCACGCCGGTGCGCAGTGCGTCGAGGTCGTCCAGGCCCGCGATGTACGTGAACGACGTCCCGTGGCCGGCGGCGACCGCCCGCGTCAGCACTTCCGGCATCGAGGCGGTCGTCAGCACCGCCTTGCTGGCCTTCAACAGGAGGTCCCGTCGCGTGAAGCATTCAGCGGTGAGCCGGAGCACGAAGGGGCCGATGTCGGCAAGCTCGTCGAACGCCTGCCTGGAGTGAAGCACCGAGGTGAGGAAGCCGAGCCTGGCTTCGATGCCGTACTCGGCCAGAACAGATCGCAGGGCCCGCATGTGGTCGACGGCCGCGGGCTCCCGCTCGAAGCATCCGGTGGAGACGGTGACCTCCCGGACTTCCGTCAGGTCCCGCCGCGGGTGCTGCTCGCGCAGCGCGGCGAGAAGTTCCCGGAGATCCTGCTCTTCCGACAGCCGCGGGTCCGCCGCTGCCTCAAGTGTGTTGGGACAGAAGGCGCAACCCACGCACCGGCTACGGGCATTGGGGTTGAGCGTCAAGGCGGTGCCGTCGGCGCGGAAGTAGCCACCGACCGCCTCATCGGCATCGATTCGTTCCACTGTGCCGACCGGGGCGCCCCCCAGCAGCAGTCGCCCATCGTCCATCAGCCGGAAGGGCGACTCCGCCGCATTCAGCGGAACGATGAGCTGCCAGGGCACGGACCGTGCGCTGTCCAGTCGCACCTGCAGGCGGGCGCGGTGGCGCGGAGCTTCCCCGTCGATTCCGTGGAGGTTGATCGAGATGAGCAGGGCGTCTTCGACCGGTACTCCGTACCGCCGCGCGAGCCGCTCCACGTCCGCGAGTGTGGACGCCGCGCCCGCCTGTCCGCCGAGTAAAGCTGTCACGCGCGTGCTCCATCCATGAGGCCGGAGAGGGATGGCACGTCGGCGGAGCGCGGGGGACGCTCCGCCGACGGCTCCCAAGAGCGTGCCGTCACACGGCAGGACGGCGAACCACGCGCAGGGACTTCTTACGGACGTCCCGGGACGTTTTCAGCAGACGGCGTGAGCCAGCGACCGTAGATGACGCATCAGCGCGGCGACGTCGGTGAGATCGGCGAGCACGATGCTCGCTCCCGCTTCCCTCAGCTCTTCAGCGCTGTGGACACCAGAGGCCACGGCAATCACGTGCGCGCCGGAGTCGAGGGCGGCTTGGACGTCGCGCGGGGTATCACCGATGAGGACAACAGGCGTCTCGGGCGGTGTGTCATAAACCGCCCGCACGCGGGAGCGGGCGACGTCGACCAGCTCCGCCCGGTCCGTCGCGTCGGCTCCGTACGCTCCGCACTCGATGTCAACGAGACCGTCCAGTCCAAAAGCCCTGAGCTTGACTCGGGCGTTCGCTCGGACGTTACCGGTGAGGACCGAGGAGATCATGCCGGGCTCGGCCGCTACCGCTGCGAGCGCCTCGCGGGCACCGGGAAGCGATCGGCCACGCCGGGCGAGATCAGCCTCCCGCGCCGCGCCGGCGGCCTCCAGCGCGGGCTGGATCACCCCCCACTCCGGGGGCTCCATCCCGTGGTCGCGGAACATCCCCGCGAGGATCAGCCGGTCGGTCCGGCCCTCGGTGCGGGCAGGATGGTCAGCGGTACGGCCGGCAACGCCTTCGAACGCGGCGGCGTAGATCTCTTTGCTGACGCCGGAGTTCTCGATGAGAGTGTGGTCGATGTCCCAGAGCACGATCAGTGGCACCGGTCCAGCGTAGGCGTACGAACAGTTCCGGCCACAACCGTGCCCAGCGGGCTCATCGCACTTGCGGCCTGCTGTCACGGTCCGGTTGGCTTGCCTGAGTGAATGAGCGACTGCGTTCCGCACTCGTGCAACGTGGCCTGACGGTGGAGGAGTTGGCCGAAGCCTGCTCCGTGGATCCCAAGACCGCCAGCCGGTGGGTCGGTGGCCGAGTCCCCCACCGCAGGCACCGTTGGACGGTCGCGAACCTGCTGCGGGTCGACGAGACATACCTGTGGCCGGACAACGGTCAGGGGTCTCAGCATCTCGGCGCGGCCCGCTCGGAGCTCGTCGACACCTACCCCAACCGGGCGAGCGTCCCACGCGATGTGTGGTTCTCCCTGCTACTGAGCGCCATGAAGCAGGTTGACGTGCTTGTGTTCTCTGGCACCTTCTTCGCGCAGACGAACCCGCACATCGCGAGCATGCTCCAGGAAAGGGCGCAGGCGGGCGTGCGCGTCCGGCTGTGTTTCGGTGATCCGGACGGGGAGGCGGTCCGTGTCAGGGGCAGGGAGGAAGGCATCGGAGACACACTCGCGGCCAAGATCAAGGCGTCCCTCACCTACTACCGCGACCTCGTGGGCTACCCAGGCTGTGAGGTGCGCCTTCACGACACGACGCTCTACAACTCGATCTTCCGATACGACGACCACCTCATGGTCAATCCGCACATCTGGGGCCAGCCGGCCAGCGCCAACCCGCTTCTCCAGCTCCGCAACACCGACGGCGGGGAGTGGTTCAAGCGGTACAGCGACAGCTTCGAGGCCGTGTGGGCATCCGCGCGCCCCTGGGCGCCCGACAGGTAGGAGTAGCAACACCGTGGGCAGGACCGAGTACTACCACGACCCCAAGGCCCCCAAAGCCAACACCCTCATCCCCGCCAGCAACCTGCTCGTGGTCAACGATGAAGGCGCCATCCTGCTCCAACGGCGCCGTGACACCGGCCAGTGGGCGCTGCCCGGCGGCGCCCAGGACATCGGGGAGACTCCGGCGCAGTGCGCCGTCCGCGAGTGCGAGGAGGAGACCGGCATCGTCGCCGAGGTCACCGGCTTCCTCGGCGTCTACTCCAACCCGGAGCACATCATCGAGTACACCGACGGCGAGATCCGGCAGCAGTACGAGGCCGTGTACATCGGCCGCCCCGTCGGCGGCAAGCCGACCGTCAACGACGAGGCCGACGGCGTGCGGTGGGTCCAGCCGGACGACCTCCACACGCTCGACATCCACCCGAGCATGCACGAGCAGATCGACCACTATCTCGCCGGTGCCTACCCCTACCTCGGCTGACCGCTCGCGCTCACAGCTCGACGCCGGCCTCGATCGCAGCCGCCCGCACTCGATCCACGCTCGCGTGGATGTGCGGCGCGGCACGGCGGATGAAGCGGCCGACCACGCTGTCCTCGCCGTAGCGGCCCAATATCTCCTGCAGCCGTTCCTGGGGTGTAGTCCGCTGACCGTCCGGCGTCGTGGTCATGTCGCAGTAGATCAGCGCGTCGACGAGCAGCGGATCATCCAGGAGAGGGAACTCGTCCGCCAGCTCGTCCCGCAAGCCGCGCTCCTCGGCTTCCAGTAGGGCGTACGTGTGGTTCGCCACCAGCCTGACGACCCGCTCGTCCACACCAGGCGTGTCCCGGAGATACCGTGCGCCGTCCAGTGGATGGAAGCCGGTGTGGGCGAGCGCGGGCGCGTAGCCGATGTCGTGCAGCACCGCAGCGACCTCCAGCATCTCGGCGCTGCTACCGACCACGGGCGCCAACAGCTGGGCACGGGCGGCAACGCCCTGCGTATGGGCCCATCTGCGTGGAAGGCTCGTCCGCAACAAGTCACACGCCAGCCCATACGCCCAGTCGGCCTTGATCGTCGCCACGTGAGGAGGGTATGGCAGCCCCGGAGTTGGCGCAGCCTCATACTGCGTCAGGTACTGCTCGATGGCGCAGCAGCTACGGGTGAAGGGACCGGCCCTCTCATATCTCGCTGCTGGACGCCCTGTTGAGTGTCAGTGGCCGTTCTTATCGTGGAGGAATGGCGAACGGTGTGTGGCATACCGGATATGGCATAGAGATCAATCTTTCGTTACCCGATCTCGGGCACCCGGACCGTCCGGAGTTGCTCCGCGAGATCACCGCGAGCGTCGCTGATCGCGACCCACAACTACTCGAATGCCTGGCGCACCACGAGGGGCGGGAGTGCCAGTCCGAGGCAGGCGGAAAATCTCCCTGGATGTTCATCCGCCGAGGGCGCGTGGGCGGCCGAACGCCCCTGGTTGCCTCTCACCTACCGATCACGCACAAGCCGACCCCTGCGGAGAGTGCACAGCACAGGGCTACGAAGGAGCGGGTCGTCGAGACCGCTGCCAGGTACGGGCTCCTCTCCGAGGCGGAGGTTCCCGTAGCCAATCGGCGGAGCATCACCGACGCTGTCGTCACCGGACCGAGTGGCATACGGATCGGCTGGGAGATCCAGTACCACCACCTCAGTCCCAGCAGCGTGCACCGCCGCTCGGTCAATGCAGTGGAGCACGGCATCACACCTCTGTGGGTGGCGAAGGACCGGACGGCCTCCCTGATCGACCGTGCACCGTGGGCACGCGTCGACGATATGCCGTGGAAAGACATCGCGGACGGCAAGGAGATGTTGATCCGCGGTGGGTACCGCCACCTACAGGTCTGGAAGTGTGTGCCGAGCAGTGACCGCCACTGTCTTGCCAGCGAGGGCGCCGGCCACTGTGGCGCGATTCACGCCGACTGGTTCCTGCCCGCCCTTTGCCTGCCTGAGAAGGAGCCGGTCCACATCGAAGACCTGGTCCTGCAGAGCGCCACAGGGGAGAGCGTCCCGGTCTACGTGCCCAGCCGTGGCAACGGCCGGGCTGGTCGGCATATGTGGGTGTCGGCGGACGATCGCGCGCTGTGGGAGGAGATCGTCGGTGAACGGACTCCTCTACCGCCGGCGCCGACCGAAGAGGACGACGGCGTGATCACCTTCGCCGAGCAGGAGATCGACCGCACCTGCCGAGCAGGCGAAGAGGGCTGGTTCGTCAGCGATGCCCGGCCCCTCCGCGACCTTGGCCAGCCGACCGGCGGTTTCACCCTCCCCGCCATGCCGGTACAGGGCGGTCACGAGGCGATGCGGATCACACCAGTAGAAAGGGCCGCAGCGTCCGCCGCGCTGGGGTGTCCGACCTGGGAGCTGGGTCCTTGCGCCGGCTGCGGCCAGCTGATGCGCAGGTATGGGCGGTACGCAGCGATGTACTGCCGCGCCTGCCGTGCCGTGCTGAACGGGCGATAGCCGGGAACTGCAACCAAAACTGCAACCACGGAACGACGAAGGCTCCGACCGTGATCCGGTCGGAGCCTTCGTTTGCCCAGGCGGGCGGCTGCGGAGGATACGAGATTCGAACTCGTGAGGGGTTGCCCCCAACACGCTTTCCAAGCGTGCGCCCTAGGCCTCTAGGCGAATCCTCCGCCGGAAACATTACATGACCGAGGAGGGTGCTCGCGAACTCGTTCCCGCAGGCCGTTCCCCGGGTGAGGGTGCTGCCCCGATCGGGTACAGACCGGGGGCCGCCATCGGGTACTGTGGGGCACAGCCCCTCACGCGGCGCTATCTGACTGAACTCCCCCAGGGCCGGAAGGCAGCAAGGGTAGGTCGGCTCTAGCGGGTGCGTGGGGGGCGCTTGCGTTCCCGGGGCTTCGGCCGGGCCCGGTTGTCAGTGGGCGCCTATAACCTCGTAAGCGTGTCGTCTCTCGCTCTGTACCGCCGCTACCGCCCGGAGACCTTTGCGGAGGTCATCGGGCAGGGGCATGTCACCGACCCGCTGCAGCAGGCGCTGCGGAACAACCGGGTCAATCACGCGTACCTGTTCAGCGGGCCGCGTGGCTGTGGCAAGACGACCAGCGCGCGCATCCTGGCCCGTTGCCTGAACTGCGAGCAGGGACCCACCCCGACCCCCTGCGGCGCGTGCCAGTCCTGCCGCGACCTCGCCCGGAACGGACCGGGGTCGATCGACGTCATCGAGATCGACGCGGCCTCTCACGGTGGTGTGGACGACGCCCGTGAGCTGCGCGAGAAGGCCTTCTTCGGTCCCGCGGGCAGCCGGTACAAGATCTACATCATCGACGAGGCCCACATGGTCACGTCGGCGGGCTTCAACGCCCTGCTCAAGGTGGTCGAGGAGCCGCCGGAGCACCTGAAGTTCATCTTCGCCACCACCGAGCCCGAGAAGGTCATCGGGACCATCCGGTCGCGGACCCACCACTACCCCTTCCGGCTCGTGCCGCCCGGCACCCTCCGGGACTACCTCGCCGAGGTGTGCCGGAAGGAGGACATCCCGGTCGAGGAGAGCGTGCTGCCGCTCGTCGTCCGCGCGGGTGCCGGGTCGGTGCGTGACTCCATGTCCGTCATGGACCAGCTCCTCGCCGGCGCCGGCGAGGACGGTGTGACATACGCCATGGCGACGTCCCTCCTCGGCTACACCGACGGCTCCCTGCTCGACTCCGTCGTGGAGGCCTTCGCCACGGGTGACGGCGCCGCCGCCTTCGAGGTCGTCGACCGCGTCATCGAGGGCGGGAACGACCCGCGCCGCTTCGTCGCCGACCTGCTGGAGCGGCTGCGGGACCTCGTCATCCTCGCCGCCGTGCCGGACGCCGTGGAGAAGGGGCTCCTCGACGCCCCGGCCGACGTCCTGGAGCGGATGCAGGCCCAGGCCGAGATCTTCGGCGCCGCCGAGCTGAGCCGCGCCGCCGACCTGGTCAACGAAGGCCTGACCGAGATGCGCGGCGCCACCTCCCCGCGCCTTCAGCTGGAACTGATCTGCGCCCGCGTCATGCTCCCCGCCGCCTACGGCGACGAGCGGTCCGTGATGGCCCGCCTCGACCGCCTGGAGCGCGGCATCAGCTTCTCCGGCGGCGCCGGCGCGCCCGCCATGGGGTACGTGCCCGGTCCGGACGCGCATGGCGGCGCCGCCTTCACGCCGGGCACGGGCGCCCCCGCAGGTGCCGGTGCGGTGTCCGTGCCGCCCGGTGGCGGTCCTGCGGCGGCCCGGGCGGCCGTGCGGGCGTCGGGTGCGCCCGGTGCTCCTGCCGGTCCCACTGCTCCCGCTCCCGTCGCTCCGGCTGTTCCCGCGGCTTCCGCTGGTCCCGCTGGTCCGGGTGCGGCTGCCGAGTCGGCTCCGGCGGCTGCCGCCGCCCCCGCCCCGGCCGCTCCCGCCACCCCTTCCGCTCCCGCGCCCGCGGAACCGGCCCCTGCCCCTGCTCCCGCAGCCGCCCCGGCCGCCCCCGCCCCCGGTGCCTGGCCCACCGCCGCGCCCGCCGGCGGCGGCCGGCGTCCCGGTGGCTGGCCCACGGCCGCCGCTCCGGCGGGGGGCGGTCAGGGCGCCGGTCAGGGACCTGGGCGTGCGGCGCCGCAGCAGCCCGCCCCGGCCGCCCCCTCGGCGCAGCCCACGGCGCCCGCGCCGGCCGCCCCCACCGGCGGTCTCGACCCCCGCGTGCTCTGGCCCAACATCCTGGAGGCCGTGAAGGACAGGCGCCGCTTCACCTGGGCCCTGCTGAACGCTCCCAACGCCCAGGTGACGGGCTTCGACGGCACCACTCTCCAGCTCGGGTTCGTCAACGCGGGCGCCCTGGACCGCTTCATGGCCAGCGGCAGCGAGGACGTCCTCAGGGCGGTCCTGACCGAGAGCTTCAACGTCCACTGGAAGATCGACGCGGTCCTGGACCCGTCCGGCGGCTCCTCCGGCTACGGCGGCTCCTCCGGCTACGGCGGTTCTTCCGGCTACGGTGGCGCGCCCGGCGGTGGCTACGGCGCCCCGGCCGCGTCCCGCCCCGCGGGCCCCCAGTCGTCCCCGCAGGCGTCCGCCGCCCGGCACCAGCCCGCCGCCCCGGCCTCTTCGGCGGCCTCCGCGACCCCCGCCGCGCCCTCCCCGGCCCCCCGGCCGGCCGCCGCGCCCGAGCCCCCGCCCGTCTCCCTGGAGGACGACATCCCGGCGGACGACGACCCGGATCTGGACGAGTCGGCGCTCTCCGGCCACGAGCTGATCGTGCGCGAGCTGGGAGCGACGGTGATGGAGGAGTTCTCCAACGAGTAGCGAGTGAGGCGGCCGGGTGACCGGGTGACCGGGTGACGAGGTCACGAGGTGGGCCGCGAGGTGGCGCCGGGGCGGTCCGGGAATCGTCCGCGGACCGGCCCGTGGACCCGCCTTCGGAGGAACGTCCAACAAACCCGGGCCCCGGGCTTCGGCAACCTTGCCATTAGGCTGGCCCCCGTGAAGGTCCTCGTCATCGGCAGCGGCGCCCGCGAACACGCCCTGTGCCGCTCCCTGTCCCTCGACCCCGACGTCACCGCGCTGCACTGCGCCCCCGGCAATGCAGGCATCGCCGAGGTCGCCGAGCTGCACCAGGTCGACGCGCTCGACGGCAAGGCGGTCGCCGAGCTGGCCGTCGGCCTCGGTGCCGACCTGGTCGTCGTCGGCCCGGAGGCCCCGCTGGTCGCCGGTGTCGCCGACGCCGTCCGCGCCGCCGGCATCCCGGTGTTCGGTCCGTCCGGGGAGGCCGCGCGGATCGAGGGGTCCAAGGCCTTCGCCAAGGACGTCATGGCGGCGGCCGGCGTGCCGACCGCCCGCTCCTACGTCTGCACCACCGCCGAGGAGGTCACCGAGGCCCTCGACGCCTTCGGTGCCCCTTACGTCGTCAAGGACGACGGCCTCGCCGCCGGCAAGGGCGTCGTCGTCACGCCCGACCTGGACGCCGCCAAGGCGCATGCCGCCGCCTGCGAGCGAGTGGTCATCGAGGAGTTCCTCGACGGCCCCGAGGTGTCGCTCTTCGCGATCACCGACGGCGAGACCGTCGTACCGCTCCAGCCCGCCCAGGACTTCAAGCGCGCCCTGGACGGCGACGAGGGCCCCAACACCGGTGGCATGGGCGCGTACTCGCCGCTGCCGTGGGCCGACCCGAAGCTGGTCGACGAGGTGCTGCAGACCGTGCTGCAGCCCACCGTGGACGAGATGCGCCGCCGGGGCACGCCGTTCTCCGGGCTGCTCTACGCCGGTCTCGCGATCACCTCGCGCGGCGTCCGGGTCATCGAGTTCAACGCCCGCTTCGGCGACCCGGAGACCCAGGTCGTGCTGGCCCGCCTGCGGACCCCGCTGGCCGGCGTGCTGATGGCCGCCGCCACCGGCAGCCTCGGCGATCTGCCGCCGCTGCGCTGGAGCGAGGACGCGGCCGTCACCGTCGTCGTCGCCTCGCACAACTACCCGGGCACCCCGCGCACCGGCGACCCGATCACCGGGCTGGACGAGGTGGCCGCCGAGGACGCCCCGCACGCTTACGTGCTGCACGCCGGTACGAAGCGGGACGGCGACGCCGTCGTCAGCGCGGGCGGTCGTGTGCTGTCCGTCACCGCCACCGGCAAGGACCTGGCCGAGGCGCGCGAGCGGGCGTACCGGGCGGTGGGCCGGATCCGGCTCGACGGCTCGCAGCACCGCACCGACATCGCGGCGAAGGCGGCACAGAGCGCGGGCGCCTGAGCTCCGGCCCGCTGACCTGCCCGTCCACACCCCAGGCCCCGGATCCACGATCCGGGGCCTGATCTTTGCTTTCCGTCACCCAGCTCTGACCAAAGCCATTCCATCGAGTGAGCAATCGCCCATATGGCTGACTGGGGCCGGGGCCCCAACTAGGGTGCCGCGCAAGCGTTCCGGCACTTGGCCCACCGGCATTGCGATGTCAGTGGCGGGTGCCACAGTGGGGGAGTGAGCAAGACCCAGGCAGCACGCGATCGGCAGGGAGGGGGCGAGGTCGGAACGTGACCGGAATCGGTGTGGAGGCGGGCGCACAGGCCGCGCGCTCCCGGGCCCTGGCCGTACTGCGGGTCCGGGGCCGGGCGCTGGCCGTGGCCCTGCTGCCCGCGGGTGCCGCAGTGATCCTGCTGACCGGCGCCACCACCGGCCATCTCGTCGGGCCGGACTGGGACGTGGCCCGGTGGGTCGTCGGCGTCCTCGCGGTGCTGGTGCTGCTGGCCGCGGCCGGTATCGCCGTGGTCGTGGCCCGGGCCCGCCCCGCGATGAGCCCCACGGTGCCGATCGCGGAGGAGTCCGCCCCGGACCTGTACCGGATGGTGCGCGACCTCGCCGACCGTCTGGACGTGCCCGCCCCCTCGGCCATAGCGCTCACCCCGGACTGCGACAGCTGGCTGGAGGACCGCGCCCACTCGGCCCACGGTCCGCCCCCGCGCCCGGCGCCCGACGAGATAGCGGGGCCGGGCCGCCGCCGGCCCCCCGTAGCGCCGGTCCTCGTCATCGGCTCCCCGTTCCTGTGGTGGATGCGGGTCGGCGAGCTGCGCGCGGTCCTCGCCCCGGTCATCGCGGGTACGGGCCCCTCGGCGCACCCGGACATAGCAGCCGCCCGCCGTTTCGTGCGCGGGCTGGACGCGGCCGTGGCGGTGGCCTCACAGCGGGGCCGCTGTTGGCTGACCCGCGGGGTGTGCGCGGCCCTCGGCTGGGTGGCCCGGCTGCTGCTGCGCGGCTGCCGGGAGCACGCGACGCAGATGGAGCGCGGGGTCGCGGCGGCGGCGGCCGAGCGCGCCCAGGCGGTGGACTACGGTCTGCGGATCGTCGCCCAGGAGCAGGTCGGGCTCGCCTACGCCGGCTGGGACCGGCTGCTGACCAGGGTGGCGCTGCCCGCCTGGCGCATGGGCCGCTGGCCGTCCCGGCTGGACGCGGGCGTGGTCGCGGCGCTCACCGAGCTGTCCCGCCGTGACCGCCTCGCCGAGGGCTTCACCTCCCGGCTGGGTGAGCGCCCCGCCTGCGACCTGCTGGAGGAACCTGGTGCGGTGGACGAGGCCGCCTCCCTCCTCGCCGCCCGCCTCTTCCACGGCGGCCCCGCCGATCCCGGCCCCGACTGGGCCCCGGTGGACTGGCAGGCGTACCCGGAGGAGGTCGTGGACCGCACCTGGCGCACGGACGCGGCCCGTCTGCACCGAGTCCTCGACTCCCTGGGCGTCCGCCCGTCCCCGAACCCCACGGCCCCCGACCCCGGCGGCCCGACGCTGGCAAGGGTCCTGGACCACTTGTCGGAACCGACCCGCTCGAAGACCCCACAAGCCCACCCACAGGCGCCCCCCGCACAAGAACCCCCACACGACGACCCGCAGGCCGCCGACGACGCGCGCTCCCCGCAGCCGTACGACGACCCGCAGGCTGCCGACGACGTGCGCTCCTCGCAGCCGTACGACGACCCGCAGGCCGCCGACGACGTGCGCTCCTCGCAGCCGTACGACGACCCGCAGGCCGCCGACGACGCGCGCTCCCCGCAGCCGCACGATCACCCGCAAGCAGCCGACGGTGTGCACTCCGCAGGAGGGCAACCCGCACCCGACGGCGCGTCCCGCACGGGTGCCGCGGGTGAGAACCCGGACGCCGAAGACGAAGCCGAGGCGCCCTTCGCCGAAGCCTCCGGCCCGGAACCCGGCACGGAACGCAGCGCGGCCCTGGCCGCCGGCATCACCGCCGAGCTGGCCCGCGAGGAGGCCCGCGCACAGCGGGACGCGGCGGCGGCCGGCCGGGACCCCGAACGTGCCGCGTGGGAGCACCTGGACTGCGTGCTGCCCCCCTTCCCGCTGCAACCCCAGCGCACGGCCCGCGAACTGCTCGCCGACCACGTCACGGCGATGGTGTGCTGCGCGGCCGTCGACACCGCCGGCGCGGTCCCCGCCCTGGACTGGCTGGACGGCCCCTCCCTGCTGCTGGGCGGCGAGCGGGCCGCCGATCTCGCGCCCAGGGTCCGCAGCCTGATCGAGGAGGGGGACGCGGGCCCGCTGCGGCACTGGCTGGCCGCGTCGGGGATACGCCCCGAGAAGCCCGTCAGACTCGTCTGACACCTGCGCCCCACCCCGGCCCCACCCCGCTTCCACCGCGAAACGGAAAAGCGACTTCCACTTCAGGTCAATTCACAACGACTAGTGACCGAGCCCGTGCGTTATGTGATGTGCTGGGACCGACCACGCCTTTGGCAAAGGCACGCGACATAAGACAGCGCGGCCGAACACGCAAAGCTCACGCACAGCACGCACAGCACGAGCAGCGAGCACCATCGACACAGGCACGGGGGCATGAGGGAGGGGAGCGACCATGGCCTCGGACCACATCCGCCGCTGGGAGTCCGGAGCACTCGCGCACGCCGTCACGGACCCCTTCGGTCAGGGCCCGCTGCCCTGGCTGCGCGGCAGTGAGACGTACTTCGACGACACCGGCCATGTCGTGCCGTGGTACGTCGACCCCAGCCCGCAGCAGCTCGCCGGCGGCTCCGGCGCGCGGATCCCGGCGCCGCGCGCGGCCGGTTCCGGCCCCCGCTCGGCCGACGACGTGCACCGGCAGATCAAGGGCTTCACGTCCACCGGCGCGGTCGCACCAGGCGAGGCGATCGACTTCCACATCACGGTCGACCCGCCGCAGGAGTTCAGCGTCGACATCTACCGCATCGGCCACTACGGCGGCGACGGCGCCGCCAAGATCACCACGAGCCCCCGGCTCTCCGGCATCGTCCAGCCCACGCCGCTGGCCGCCGACCGCACGGTCTCCTGCCACCACTGGTGGCTGTCCTGGCGCCTCCAGGTGCCCTCCTACTGGAGCATCGGCGCCTATGTGGCCGTCCTGACCACCGCCGACGGATACCGCTCCCACGTGCCCTTCACGGTCCGCGCCGACCACCCCGCCGACCTGCTCCTGCTGCTGCCGGACATCACCTGGCAGGCGTACAACCTGTACCCGGAGGACGGCCGTACCGGCGCCAGCCTCTACCACGCCTGGGACGAGAAGGGCCGCCTCCTCGGCGAGGCCGACGCGGCCACCACGGTCTCCTTCGACCGCCCGTACGCGGGCGCGGGCCTGCCGCTGCACGTCGGCCACGCCTACGATTTCATCCGCTGGGCCGAGCGGTACGGCTACGACCTCGCCTACGCCGAAGCCCGCGACCTGCACGCCGGCCGGATCGACCCCAGCCGCTACCGGGGCCTGGTCTTCCCCGGCCACGACGAGTACTGGTCGGTGCCGATGCGCCGGGCCGTCGAGGACGCCCGCGACCGGGGCACCTCGCTGGTCTTCCTCTCCGCCAACACCATGTACTGGCAGGTGGAGCTGGGCCCGTCCCCGTCCGGTGTCCCGGACCGGCTGCTGACCTGCCGCAAGCGCAAGGGCCCGGGCCGGCCGGTGCTGTGGCGGGAGGTCGACCGGCCCGAGCAGCAGCTGGTCGGCATCCAGTACGCGGGCCGGGTCCCCGAGCCGCACCCGCTGATCGTCCGCAACGGCGGCCACTGGCTGTGGGAGGCGACGGGCGCGCACGAGGGCGACGAGATCGAGGGCCTGGTCGCGGGCGAGGCGGACCGCTACTTCCCGCGCACCCCGCTGCCCGAGCACGACGAGCGCATCCTGCTCGCCCACTCCCCCTACACCGACAACGACGGCGTCCTGCGCCACCAGGAGACGTCCCTCTACCGCGCGCCCTCCGGCGCCTGGGTGTTCGCCTCCGGAACGTTCGCCTGGTCCCCGGCCCTGGACCGCCCGGAGCACGTGGACACCCGTATCCAGCGGGCGACGGCGAACCTGCTGGACCGCATCTGCAAACGCGACTGACCCCCGGACGCGACCGCTCGCCCGCATACGGGAGAATCGAGGCACTTGGACAGAGCCACGGGGAGGAACCGTGTCCGGATTCGTAGAAAAGCCCGAGCCGATCGAGGTTCCGGGCCTGGTGCACCTGCACACCGGAAAGGTGCGCGAGCTGTACCAGAACGAGGCGGGCGACCTCGTGATGGTCGCCAGTGACCGCATGTCCGCCTACGACTGGGTGCTGCCGACGGAGATCCCCGACAAGGGCCGCGTCCTCACCCAGCTCTCCCTGTGGTGGTTCGACCAGCTGCGCGACCTGGCCGTCAACCACGTGATCAGCACCGAGCTGCCCGAGGGCGCCCCCGCCGACTGGGCGGGCCGCACCCTGGTCTGCAAGTCCCTGAAGATGGTCCCGGTGGAGTGCGTGGCCCGTGGCTACCTCACCGGCTCCGGCCTGGTCGAGTACAACGCGTCCCGCACGGTCTGCGGTCTCGCCCTCCCCGAAGGCCTCGTCGACGGCTCGGAACTGCCCGCCCCGATCTTCACCCCGGCCACCAAGGCCGAGGTCGGCGAGCACGACGAGAACGTCTCCTACGAGGAGGTGGCCCGCCAGGTCGGCGCCGAGACCGCCGCCCAGCTGCGCCAGGCCACCCTCGCCGTGTACTCGCGCGCCAGGGACATCGCCCGCGACCGGGGGATCATCCTGGCCGACACCAAGTTCGAGTTCGGCTACGACGGCGACACCCTGGTCCTCGCCGACGAGGTCCTCACCCCGGACTCCTCCCGCTTCTGGCCGGCCGACGCGTGGCAGCCGGGCCGCGCCCAGCCGTCGTACGACAAGCAGTTCGTGCGGGACTGGCTGACGTCCGCCGAGTCCGGCTGGGACCGCGGGAGCGAGCAGCCCCCGCCGCCGCTGCCGGAGAAGGTCGTGGCCGCCACCCGGCAGAAGTACGTGGAGGCGTACGAGCGGCTGACCGGCATGAGCTGGAGCTAGGAACACGAAGAGACCCCGGTCCAGTGGACCGGGGTCTCTTTCCCGAGCGGACGACGAGGCTCGAACTCGCGACCTCAACCTTGGCAAGGTTGCGCTCTACCAACTGAGCTACGTCCGCGTTGCGCCGTGGCGCGAGAGCAACTATACCCAACCTCGCTCGCGCGCGAGACGCACTGCCGCATGACGGTTCTCGGCGCCGAGCTTCGTGACGGCCGAGGAGAGGTAGTTCCGCACGGTCCCGGGCGACAGCGCGGCCCGCTCGGCGATCTCCGCGACCGGCGCCCCGTCGGCGGCCAGCTCCAGCACCTCGGCCTCCCGCGCGGTCAGCGGCGAGTCCCCGGCGGAGATCGCGTCGGCCGCCAACTCCGGGTCCACGTAACGGCTTCCGGCGTGCACGGTCCGGATGATCTCGGCGAGCCGCTGGGCGCTGACGGTCTTCGGGACGAACCCCCGCACACCGGCCGCGAGCGCCCGTTTCAGATGCCCGGGCCGCCCGTGTCCGGTGACGATCAGCACCCGGCAGTCCGGCAGTTCGGCACGCAGGGATGTGGCGACCTTCACACCGTCGGCGCCCGGCATCTGCAGGTCCAGGACGGCGACGTCGGGTGTGTGCGCCCGGGCCATCGCCAGCGCCTCGGGCCCGCTCGCCGCCTCCGCGACGACCAGCAGATCGTCCTCCAGGGACAGCAGCGCGGCCAGCGCCCCCCGGATCAGGTGCTCGTCGTCGGCGAGCAGCAGCCGTACCGGAGTGTTCACGGGGTGACTCCTCTCACAGTCCCCAGGGGTATGTCCGCCACCAGCCGGAACCGGTCCCGGTCCGTGGCCACGATCCCCGCCTTCAGGGTTCCGTCCACGGCGGCGAGCCGCTCCCGCAGCCCGGCAAGCCCGGAACCGCCGCCACCGTAGGGTGCCGCGACCCCGTCGTTCTCCACCGTCAGCACCACGTGCCCCTCCCGTACCGCCAGTTCCACCTCGCACCGGCCCGCGTCCCCGTGCCGCAGTACGTTGGTGGTGGCCTCGCGCACCACCCAGCCGAGCGCGGACTGCACCTCGGCGGGCAGCCCGTCGGTCTCCGCACGCACCTCGCAGTCGATCCCGGCGGCCGTCAACACGCCCTTGGCACCCACGAGTTCGACCCCGAGATCGGCTTCCCGGTACCCGCGAACGACGGCCCTCACCTCGCGCTGGGACTCCTGCGCGATGCGCTGCACCTCGATCATCTGCTCCACGGCCTCCGGCCGCCCCCGCCGGGCCAGTTGCACCGCCAGCTCGCTCTTCAGGGAGATCACCGACAGGTTCCGGCCCAGTACGTCGTGCAGATCCCGTCCGAACCGCAGCCGCTCCTCGGCGACGGCGAGCCGGGCCTCCACCTCGCGGGCCCGCTCGGCCTCCCACAGCACGGCCAGGGTCCAGGCTCCGCAGCGGCAGGCGAGCAGCGAGAACACCGTCTGGAAGGCGACCATCAGACCGGTCACGAGAACCCCGGCGCCATCGGGGTCGGCGAGCCCGACGGCCCCCATGAGCAGCACCGCGAGCAGTGCCGCCCCCCGCAGGAAGACCCGTACGGGGACGGTGAGTCCGTAGAGAACGCCGAACGGCAGCAGGGTGGCGCCGATCGCCAGCCGGACCGTCACCGGGTCGGCCGCGTCCAGCGCGGCGAGGGCCACGATCAGCGTCAGCGCCAGCCCCAGCAGGACGGCCGGGACGCCGTGTGCCCCGGCCGGCAGCCGTGCGCGCCCCAGATAGTGGTCGAGCGCGGGCCGGGTCAGCCGGTTCGAGACCGCGCACTGCAGGGCCGCCACGAGGACGAGCAGCGCCCCGAGGACGAAGGCCACGGGCCGTCCGTCGAGTCCGCCGACCAGGGGGAGCAGCAACCAGCCGAGCGAGAAGAACCAGGTCGTGCCGTACCAGGTGACGACGGTGTACAGCTCGACCCGCTCCGCCTTGCTCCGCTCCCGCCAGTGCCGCTGCTGCCACCGTCGTATCCGCCCCACCACGCGCGCCCCCGTTCCTCAGCGCCGGGGTTCCCACCGGAACCACCGCCGTACAGCAAACACCGCCACCACGGTCCAGGCCAGCGCGGTCGCGAGCGTGCCGAGTGCCTCGTACGCGCTCAACTGGCCGGTCCAGCCCGCCCGGACGAGCCGGATCGCGGGGGACAGCGGGAGCAACTCGCAGACGGAGGCGAGCTTCTCCGGCATGACCTCGGTGGGGATCATGATCCCCGAACCGGCCATCGACACGAACACCAGTGGCAGCGCGGTGACCTGGCCGCTCTCCACGCTCCGGGTGAAGGACGCGGTGAGCGCGGCGAGCGCGGCGCTCAGCACCAGCCCGGCCACGAGCCCCAGCACGGTCAGGTACGGCGCCCTGGGCGCCCCGGCGTGCAACAGCACCGCGCAGCCGGCGCACAGCAGCAGCGCCTGCGCGAGGCCCACGGTGACGGCGGGCAGGGCGGTGCCGGCGAGGATCTCGGGGTCGGTCGTCTCGCCGGTGCGCAGCCGCTTGAGCACGAGTTCCTCGCGGCGGGCGACGTAGGCGTTGACCAGCGAGGTGTAGACGGCGAAGAGGAAGGTGAAGCCGATCGCGGCGGTGAGCATGGCCCGCACCAGCGCCCAGGTGTCCCGGCGGCCCTCCGCGTCGAGTCCGGTCGTCGGCTCGTCGAGGAACAGCACCTCCGGGTCGCCGAGGAGCGCGAGGGCCAGGTCCAGGCGCCTGCGCTCCCCGCCGGACAGCTGTTTGACCCGCACCCCGTGTCTCCTCGCGAGCCCCACCCGTTCGAGTACCTCGGCTTCCGGCCGGGCTCCGCTCGTGCAGCCGGCCCACATGCGGGCGGTCTCCGCGACGGTCAGCTCGGCGGGGAAGCCGCCCTCCTGGAGCATCACGCCGGTGCGGGGCCGTACGGCGGCCCGCTCGCGGCGGGGGTCGTGGCCGAGCACCCGGACCCGGCCGCCGGCCGGTGCCGCGAGCCCCTCCAGCAGTTCGACCGTCGAGGTCTTTCCGGCGCCGTTGGTGCCCAGCAGGGCGAAGATCTCTCCGCGCGCCACGGAGAAGGTGATTCCGCGTACGGCCTCGAACCCGCCCCCGTAGACCCGCCTGAGGTCGGTGACCTCGATCACGTTCTCGTGTCCGTCGGTGTGCATGACCCCAGCGTCCCGGCGGCCGGGCCGGGCCGGCAGTGCGCGGTGTCATCACCCGGCATGACACATGTCAGAAGGTGCCGGACACCCGGCGGGCAATGGCCGGACAACGAGAAGACCCCGGTCCAGTGGACCGGGGTCTTCTTCCCGAGCGGACGACGAGGCTCGAACTCGCGACCTCAACCTTGGCAAGGTTGCGCTCTACCAACTGAGCTACGTCCGCACTGCTCCCGATCGGCTCCCACCGATCGGTGCGAACACCAGCCTACCTGATCCACAACAGTGGTCGTGTCGGCGGTGCAGAGCGGGTGACAGGAATTGCACACTGCGCCTTCCCCCTGGAAGGGGGATGTTCTGCTACTGAACTACACCCGCATGTCCTTGGGATCCGGCCTTTCGGCCTCGCCCCTCGGCGTGTCCCAGACATTAGCTGATCAGCAGGGGGGTAGCGCAAGTCGGCTCCGCCACGGGCGGGAGACGGCCGACCCCGCGGGCGCGAGGAGGCCTTCCCTTCAGCCCGGTATGCCCCAAGTGCACGGTCCCCAGGGCCCCCTGACGGTTCCCGGGGCCCTGGGGACTCGCCCCTTCGCGGGCTCACTGCGCGGCGCTGAACGCCTCGTAGACCTTCTTCGGGATGCGCCCCCGGGCCGGGACGTCCATCTTGTTGGCCTGGGCCCAGGCGCGGACGGCCGCCGGGTCGGGGGCGACCTCCGTCTGCTTGTACGCCTTGCCGGACCGCGACCGCTTGCGGCCGGCCTCGACGTAGGGCGCGAGCGCCTTGCGCAGTTTCCCGGCGTTGGTTTCGTTCAGGTCGATCTCGTACGACTTGCCGTCGAGTCCGAAGGCGATCGTCTCCGCCGCTTCCGAGCCGTCGATGTCGTCAAAGAGAGTGACCACGACCTTTTGCGCCACGAATATCGGTCCCTTCGTGCGGCACGTCGTTACAGCTCAACGCCGCCGACGTGCCGAGTATCGGCTATTGCCAATTCATTTGTACAGTGCCCGGCAATGCAAAGTGAAGCCCGACTAAATCCGTCCGCGTGTCCGGGCGCAATAGGTGGTGACGGACGGACTGTGGAACTTTCCCAGAACTTTTCGCGGGGGCATGGCTTCGACACCCGATCGTGATGCGCCTCACGTACTTTCCTCCAACTCTACTCGCGTAGAAATTTTGTGCGGGTAGTCTGAAGGGACCTGCTCAGCACCACACACCGGGAGTGCCAGTGGCACGCGTCGTAGTCGACGTCATGCTCAAGCCGGAGATCCTCGACCCCCAGGGCCAGGCGGTCCAGCGTGCGCTGCCGCGCCTGGGATTCGAAGGGATCTCGGACGTACGTCAGGGAAAGCGTTTCGAACTGGAAGTTGACGGGCCGGTCGACGATGCCGCGCTCGCGCGGATCCGCGATCTTGCGGAATCCTTCCTCGCCAACACCGTGATCGAGGACTTCACGGTCCGTATCGACGAAGTCGCGGAGGCGGCCAAGTGACCGCTCGTATTGGCGTCGTCACTTTCCCGGGCACGCTGGACGACCGGGACGCCCAGCGGGCGATCCGTCTCGCGGGCGCCGAGCCGGTCGCCCTGTGGCACAAGGACAAGGACCTCAAGCAGGTCGACGCGGTCATCCTGCCCGGCGGTTTCTCCTACGGCGACTATCTGCGGGCCGGTGCCATCTCCCGGTTCTCGCCGGTGATGGAGTCCGTGATCGAGCAGGCGAGGGCCGGCCTGCCGGTCCTCGGTATCTGCAACGGTTTCCAGGTCCTCACCGAGGCCCACCTCCTCCCCGGCGCGATGCTCGGCAACGACCACCTCCACTTCATCTGCCGCGACCAGAAACTGCGGGTGGAGAACGCGGAGACCTCCTGGACCGGCGACTACCGCGCCGGCCAGGAGATCCACATCCCGCTGAAGAACATGGACGGCCGGTACGTCGCCGACGCGTACACGCTGGACAAGCTGGAGGCGGAGGGCCGCGTCGTCTTCCGGTACCTGGACTTCAACCCGAACGGCTCGCTCAACGACATCGCCGGCATCACCAACGAGGCGGGCAACGTCGTCGGCCTGATGCCGCACCCCGAGCACGCCGTCGAGCCGCTGGTCGGTACGGGCCGTACCGACGGGCTCCCGTTCTTCACCTCGATCCTCAAGAAGCTGGTCAACGCATGAGCCGGACGCCTCTGGACATGGTCGAGCACGCGACCGCGACCCCCGACGTCGAGCTGCCCTGGGCCGAACTCGGCCTGAAGAAGGACGAGTACGAGCGGGTGGTGGAGATCCTCGGCCGCCGCCCCACCGGCGCCGAACTCGCCATGTACTCGGTCATGTGGTCCGAGCACTGCTCGTACAAGTCCTCCAAGGTCCACCTGCGCCAGTTCGGCGAGAAGGCGCCGCAGAGCGACGCCCTCCTCGTCGGCATCGGCGAGAACGCCGGTGTCGTGGACGTCGGCCAGGGCTACGCGGTCACCTTCAAGGTCGAGTCGCACAACCACCCGTCCTACGTCGAGCCCTACCAGGGCGCGGCCACGGGTGTCGGCGGCATCGTCCGCGACATCATCGCGATGGGCGCCCGCCCGGTGGCCGTGGTCGACCCCCTGCGCTTCGGCGCCGCCGACCACCCCGACACCAAGCGCGTCCTGCCGGGCGTCGTGGCGGGCATCGGCGGCTACGGCAACTGCCTGGGCCTGCCCAACATCGGCGGCGAGGTCGTCTTCGACGCCTGCTACCAGGGCAACCCGCTGGTCAACGCCGGCGCCATCGGTGTGATGCGGCACGAGGACATCCACCTCGCGAAGGCCTCCGGCGCGGGCAACAAGGTCATCCTCTACGGCGCCCGGACCGGCGGCGACGGCATCGGCGGCGCGTCGATCCTGGCGAGCGAGACCTTCGACGACGCCAAGCCGAGCAAGCGCCCGGCCGTCCAGGTCGGCGACCCCTTCCAGGAGAAGCTCCTCATCGAGTGCACCCTGGAGGCCTTCCGGGAGAAGCTGGTCGTCGGCATCCAGGACCTGGGCGCGGCGGGCCTGTCCTGCGCCACGTCCGAGCTGGCCTCCAACGGCTCCGGCGGCATGCGCGTGACGCTGGACGACGTCCCCCTGCGCGACTCGACGCTGTCTCCTGAGGAGATCCTCATGAGCGAGTCGCAGGAACGCATGTGCGCGGTCGTGGAGCCGGAGAAGGTCGACCGCTTCCTGGAGATCTGCGAGAAGTGGGACGTCATCGCCACCGTCATCGGTGAGGTCACCGACGGCGACCGGCTGGAGATCTTCTGGCACGGCGAGAAGATCGTGGACGTCGACCCGCGCACGGTCGCCCACGAGGGCCCGACCTACGAGCGCCCGTACGCCCGCCCCGACTGGCAGGACGCCCTCCAGGCCGACGACGCCGGCAAGCTGCCCCGCCCGGAGACGGGCGAGGAGCTGAAGGACCAGGTCCTGAAGCTGGTGGGCTCGCCCAACCAGGCGTCGAAGAACTGGATCACCTCCCAGTACGACCACCTCGTGCAGGGCAACACCGTCCTCGCCCAGCCGGAGGACTCCGGCATGATCCGCGTGGACGAGAAGACCGGTCTCGGCGTCGCCATCGCGACGGACGGCAACGGCCGCTACGCCAAGCTGGACCCGTACACCGGCGCCCAGCTGGCCCTGGCCGAGGCCTACCGCAACGTCGCGGCCACCGGCGCCAAGCCGCTCGCCGTCTCCGACTGCCTGAACTTCGGCTCCCCGGAAGACCCGGCGGTGATGTGGCAGTTCGCGGAGGCCGTGCGCGGTCTGGCCGATGGTTGTCAGCAGCTCGGCACGCCGGTGACCGGCGGCAACGTCTCGCTCTACAACCAGACCGGCGAGGCCGCCATCCACCCGACCCCGGTGGTGGCCGTCCTCGGCGTGATCGACGACGTCGCCCGCCGCACCCCGGTCGCCTTCCAGGAGGAGGGGCAGCTGATCTACCTCCTCGGCGACACCCGGGAGGAGTTCGGCGGCTCGGCCTGGTCCCAGGTGATCCACGACCACCTGGGCGGTCTGCCCCCGGCGGTGGACCTGGAGCGGGAGCGCCTGCTGGCCGAGATCCTGATCTCCGCCTCCCGCGACGGCATGATCGACTCCGCGCACGACCTGTCCGACGGCGGTCTGGTCCAGGCGGTCGTGGAGTCGGCGCTGCTCGGCGGCAAGGGCGCCCGTCTGGTCGTACCGGACGGCCTGGACGCCTTCACCTTCCTGTTCTCCGAGTCGGCCGGCCGTGCCGTCGTCGCGGTGCCGCGCTCGGAGGAGGTCCGCTTCAACGACATGTGCGGCGCCCGCGGCCTCCCGGCCACCCGCATCGGTGTCGTGGACGGCGACACGGTGGAGGTCCAGGGCGAGTTCACCCTCTCCCTGGAGGAGCTGCGCAGGGCCCACGAGGAGACGATCCCGGCGCTGCTGGCGTAGGCGGTCGTCCACCGTCGTGCACCAGAGGAGGCCCCGCCCGGACGCGCGTACCGGGCGGGGCCTTCCGCACGTTCCCGTGCGGGGCGGCGGCCGGCTGAACGGCAACCGCCGTCGGGCATAGGGTCGCTGACATGCCACCGGCCAAGAAGCGCGTCCGCAGCTACGACCCCGCCAGGACCCGAGCCGCCGTCCTCGCCCAGCTCGCAAACGTCGGGCAGGCCGCCCGCGGCCTCACCCCCGAGCAGCTCGCCCTGCCCACCCGGCTCGGCGACTGGACCGTGCGGGACCTGACCGCGCACATCGGCATGGCGGTCACCGCCGTCCACCGGGCCCTGGAGCTGCCCGCCCCGCCCAGGCCGACCCTCACCGTGGCCGAGTGGCCGCTCACCACCGGGCGGCGCGCCGACGGCATCGACGCCTTCACCCGGGGTGGCACCGATGCCCACCCGGACCCCGCCGCCTACCTCGCCCGGATCGACCACAGCCTGCGCGCCCTGCTGGACGAGCACCCCGGCAGCCGGCTGCTGGACACCAGCGCGGGTGCCCTGCCGCTGGACGACTACCTCGTCACCCGCGCCCTCGAACTCGTGGTCCACACCGACGACCTGAACGCCGCCGTCCCGGGCCTCGACGTGCCGTACGACCGTCAGGCCCTGGCCGCCACCACCCGGCTGCTGGCCGACGCCCTCGCGGTGAGGGCACCCGGCGGCTCCACCGAGGTGCGGGTGCCGCCGTACGCCGTCGTGCAGTGCGTCGAGGGACCCCGGCACACCCGCGGCACCCCGCCCAACGTCGTGGAGACCGACCCGCTCACCTGGATCCGGCTGGCCACGGGCCGCCTGGCCTGGCCGGACGCGCTGGCCGGGGCGAAGGTCCTCGCGAGCGGGGAGCGGGCGGACATCGGGGGACTGCTGCCCGTCATGTCGTAGCCGCCGCCGGTCGTGGTGGGGCCGGAACCCGGGTCGGCCGGGGTACGTCGAACCGGTATGAACCGGTACAGGCAGCGCGCGATCCTGACGGTGGCCGTCGCGCTTCTCCCCCTCGCCATGGCCTGTGGCGGCGAGAAGGGGGACAGTGGGGCGGTGAGCGTCCAGCAGCCGGTGACCGGGGTCGACTGGCGGATCGACGGGATCACCGTCGGCGGCAGCACCCGGCACGCGCCCGCCACCGCCCGCCTGCGCATCGAGGACGGCAGGGCGGCCGGCAACCTGGGCTGCAACCGGTTCAGCGCCCGGGCCACGGTGCACGGCGACCGGATCACCGTCGGTGACCTGCGGACCACCAGGATGGCCTGCGACGAGGAGCGCATGGGGTTCGAGCGCGCCCTCGCCCGCATCCTCACCACCGGCACCCTCGTCGCCCGCACGGAGGCCGCCAAGCTGACGCTCACCGACGGCGACGGCGACCGCGTCCACCTCAGCCGCGGTGCTCCCGCATGATGTGCGACACCTCACTCACGGAAACGGCGAAGACGTCCGTGACCAGCCCGTACCGGGCACCCGAGGCCGCCATCAAAACCTGACTCACTGCCGTGACCTGCGCAAACGTAGAATCCACCAAGGTGATCGACACCGGTCGAACCGGTGCGGGCGCGCATCCCCAATTCGGACCAGTGGTCGATCTCGCCTACACTCGGTGGCGTGCCACGTGGTGACGGTCGACTCAATCACGATCTGCTTCCCGGCGAGAAGGGCCCCCAGGACGCTTGCGGCGTCTTCGGCGTCTGGGCTCCGGGTGAAGAGGTCGCAAAGCTCACGTACTTCGGGCTCTACGCCCTCCAGCACCGGGGTCAGGAATCCGCGGGAATCGCGGTCAGCAACGGCTCCCAGATCCTCGTCTTCAAGGACATGGGCCTGGTCTCCCAGGTCTTCGACGAGACCTCGCTCGGTTCGCTCCAGGGTCACATCGCGGTCGGACACGCCCGCTACTCGACCACCGGGGCCTCCGTGTGGGAGAACGCCCAGCCGACGTTCCGTGCCACCGCGCACGGCTCGATCGCGCTCGGCCACAACGGCAACCTGGTCAACACGGCGCAGCTCGCCGAGATGGTCGCCGCACTCCCGAACGACAACAACAGCCGCTCCGCCCGGGTCGCGGCCACCAACGACACCGACCTGCTGACGGCCCTGCTGGCCGCCCAGGTCGACGAGGACGGCAAGCCGCTCACCATCGAGCAGGCGGCCCACCAGGTCCTCCCGAAGGTCCGGGGCGCCTTCTCCCTCGTCTTCATGGACGAGCACACCCTCTACGCCGGCCGTGACCCGCAGGGCATCCGTCCGCTGGTCCTCGGCCGCCTGGAGCGCGGCTGGGTGGTCGCCTCCGAGTCCGCCGCCCTCGACATCTGCGGCGCGAGCTTCGTGCGGGAGATCGAGCCGGGCGAGTTCGTCGCCATCGACGAGAACGGCCTGCGTTCCTCCCGATTCGCGGAAGCGAAGCCCAAGGGCTGTGTCTTCGAGTACGTGTACCTGGCCCGCCCGGACACCGACATCGCCGGCCGGAACGTGTACCTCTCCCGCGTGGAGATGGGCCGCCGGCTGGCCAAGGAAGCGCCCGTAGAGGCCGATCTGGTCATAGCGACCCCGGAGTCCGGAACCCCGGCCGCCATCGGTTATGCGGAGGCCTCCGGCATCCCGTTCGGCGCCGGCCTGGTGAAGAACGCCTACGTCGGCCGGACGTTCATCCAGCCCTCGCAGACCATCCGCCAGCTGGGCATCCGGCTGAAGCTGAACCCGCTGAAGGAAGTCATCCGGGGCAAGCGCCTGGTCGTCGTGGACGACTCGATCGTGCGCGGCAACACCCAGCGGGCCCTGGTCCGCATGCTCCGCGAGGCCGGCGCCGCCGAGGTCCACATCCGGATCTCCTCGCCGCCCGTGAAGTGGCCCTGCTTCTTCGGCATCGACTTCGCCACCCGCGCGGAACTGATCGCCAACGGCATGACCATCGAGGAGATCGGCACCAGCCTCGGCGCCGACTCGCTCGCCTACATCTCCCTCGACGGCATGATCGAGGCGACCACGATCGCCAAGCCGAACCTCTGCCGCGCCTGCTTCGACGGCGAGTACCCGATGGAGCTGCCGGACCCGGAGCTGCTCGGCAAGCAGCTCCTGGAGACCGAGCTGGCGGCCGGTCCGGCCGCGACCGCGGCGACCGACGCGATCCGCCGCCCGTAAGTTCTGCCGTACGACACGAAGGTTCTCACCCCATGTCTGAGACGACTGGTGCCAGCTACGCAGCCGCGGGCGTCGACATCGAAGCGGGAGACCGCGCCGTTGAACTGATGAAGGAGTGGGTGAAGAAGACCCAGCGCCCCGAGGTCCTCGGTGGCCTCGGCGGTTTCGCCGGGCTCTTCGACGCCTCCGCCCTGAAGCGCTACGAGCGCCCGCTGCTGGCCTCCGCCACCGACGGCGTCGGCACGAAGGTCGACATCGCGCGCCGGATGGGCGTCTACGACACCATCGGCCACGACCTGGTCGCCATGGTCATGGACGACATCGTGGTGTGCGGTGCCGAGCCGCTGTTCATGACCGACTACATCTGCGTCGGCAAGGTGCACCCCGAGCGCGTCGCCGCCATCGTCAAGGGCATCGCGGAAGGCTGTGTGCTGGCCGGATGCGCCCTGGTGGGCGGTGAGACGGCCGAACACCCGGGCCTGCTGGGCGAGGACGACTTCGACGTCGCCGGGGCCGGTACGGGCGTCGTGGAGGCCGACCGGCTGCTGGGCGCCGATCGCATCCGCACGGGTGACACCGTGATCGCCATGGCGTCCTCCGGGCTTCACTCCAACGGGTACTCCCTCGTCCGCCACGTCCTGCTGGACCGCGCCGGGATGGCCCTGGAGACGGAGGTCCCGGAGCTGGGCCGCACCCTCGGCGAGGAGCTGCTGGAGCCCACCAGGATCTACTCGCTGGACTGCCTCGCGCTGACCCGCACCGCCCAGGTGCACGCCTTCAGCCACATCACCGGTGGCGGGCTCGCCGCCAACCTGGCCCGGGTGATCCCGGACGGCCTGCACGCCGTGGTCGACCGGTCCACCTGGGCGCCGGGCGCGGTCTTCGACCTGGTCGGGAAGACCGGCAGCGTGGAGCGCCTGGAGCTGGAGAAGACCCTCAACATGGGCGTCGGCATGATCGCCATCGTCCCGGAGGAGTCGACCGAGGTGGCGCTCGCGACCCTGGCCGACCGCGGGGTCGACGCGTGGGTCGCCGGCGAGATCACCGAGCGGGGCGAGAAGACGACCGGTGCCGAGCTGGTGGGCGACTACGCGAGCTGAGCCCTCGCGGACCGTGCGGACAACACAGAAGCCGGTCGGTGGCAGTGCCACCGACCGGAACTGGTCAATGCAAGGTCAAGCGCCGCGACGGTGCTGCTGAGGACCGTCGTCCTCGTCCTCGTCGTCGTCCTCGTAGAGGTCGGCGTAACGAGAGTACAGATCGTCGTCGTCATGCTCATCGTCCTCGAATCGGTCGCCGTTCGGCGACTGGTTCGATGTCGATGCGCCCAGCTCCTCGGCCAGGCGTGAGAGGTCCGTCCCACCGCTGTTGTACTTCAGCTGGCGGGCGACCTTCGTCTGCTTGGCCTTGGCCCGGCCGCGCCCCATGGCTCGACCCCCTCAACGACGGGGCTCGACGGCCCCAGAGTCTGACACGCGTTCATGATCTGGAACGGACTCTCCATGGAGAGGCCGGTCCGTAGGGCTTCCACGGTACCTGAGCCCGCGCCCATACGGTACGTCGCCCGCAGCACGCGCGTCTGCCCAGGACCTTCGAGGCGCCCTGTCCTCGCTGGTCAGTGGCGATTTTAACCACTTATCGGGGAACGACCCGCCGGGGGAAGTGAGAGTTCTCTCGAAGTTCCCGCCGGCGGGTACCGCTCACGTGTGCGATCCGCTCAGCGCGCGGCGCGGCCCGCGCGGGCGTCGGCCATCCGCTGCTCGGCGATCCGGTCGGCCGCGGCGGCCGGCGGAATACCGTCTTCCTTCGCACGTGCGAATATGGCCAGCGTGGTGTCGAAGATCCGCGCCGCCTTCGCCTTGCACCGGTCGAAGTCGAACCCGTGCAGCTCGTCGGCCACCTGGATGACCCCGCCCGCGTTCACCACGTAGTCCGGCGCGTAGAGGATCCCGCGGTCGGCGAGGTCCTTCTCCACGCCCGGGTGGGCCAGCTGGTTGTTGGCCGCGCCGCACACCACCTTCGCGGTGAGCACGGGCACGGTGTCGTCGTTCAGGGCGCCGCCGAGGGCGCAGGGGGCGTAGATGTCGAGCCCCTCGACCCGGATCAGCGCCTCGGTGTCGGCGACCGCGGTGACGCCCGCCGGGTACTGCTCCAGGATCCGCTGGACGGCGTCCGTGCGGACGTCCGTGACGACGACCTCGGCGCCCTCCTCGCGCAGGTGGCGCACCAGGTGGCGGCCGACCTTGCCGACGCCGGCGATGCCGACCTTGCGGCCGCGCAGCGAGGGGTCGCCCCACAGCGTCTGCGCGGAGGCGCGCATGCCCTGGTAGACACCGAAGGCGGTGAGCACGGAGGAGTCACCGGCGCCGCCGTTCTCGGGGGAGCGGCCGGTGGTCCAGCGGCACTCGCGGGCCACGACGTCCATGTCGGCGACGTAGGTGCCGACGTCACACGCGGTCACGTAGCGACCGCCGAGCGAGGCGACCATGCGGCCGTAGGCGAGGAGCAGTTCCTCGGTCTTGTCGCGCTCCGGGTCGCCGATGATCACGGCCTTGCCGCCGCCGTGGTCGAGGCCGGCCATGGCGTTCTTGTACGACATGCCGCGCGCGAGGTTGAGGGCGTCGGCGACGGCCTCGGCCTCGGTGGCGTACGGGTAGAAGCGCGTGCCGCCGAGGGCCGGGCCCAGGGCGGTGGAGTGGATGGCGATCACGGCCTTGAGGCCGCTGGCCCGGTCCTGGCAGAGCACGACCTGCTCATGGCCGCCCTGGTCCGAGTGGAACAGGGTGTGCAGGACATCAGCAGGCGCGCCGGTTACGTCGGTCACTGTGGTGACTCCTGTGTACATAGCGGCGAGTGGGGACGGTCCCCGTACGGGTGGCGGGGAGCCGTGGCACGAGCGTAGAGCCTCGGCCCACTCACCATCCGCGCAGTGTTCAGGATCACTCTCCCGAGCCCGCTCCGCACGCATGAGCGTGGCACGATTTGCAGTGGTTTCGTGCCAGGTCCGACGGGGAGGGGAGCAGGCGTGCCGAAGGTGTCCTCCGTGGTCGTCCCCTATGCCGCCTACCTGCGGGTGTACGAGCCGCTGGGCGCCTTCCCTGAGCCGGAGCGC
Organism: Streptomyces sp. NPDC107654; assembly: GCF_055639035.1. Taxonomy (NCBI): domain Bacteria; kingdom Bacillati; phylum Actinomycetota; class Actinomycetes; order Kitasatosporales; family Streptomycetaceae; genus Streptomyces; species Streptomyces sp. NPDC107654. The sequence goes on along the minus strand of NZ_JBVKBI010000029.1, from coordinate 50,101 downwards.
AGTCACTGGGGGCGCTACGCCCACCGCCCCGACCGCCCCTCCTATCAGGACGAACTGCGCCGGTCCCTGGCCGACTTGCTGCCGACCCCGCCGGTCGCGGTGCCGGTGCACGAGAGCGGCGACGCCTTCGTGCTGGAGGTCGACGGGGTGGTCTGCGTGTGCCCCTGGCGGACCCGGCTGCGCGGCTGGCAGGCCCTGGAGGAGCTGGCCGGGGAGCTGCCCCCGCCGGTGCTGGACGCGGTGCTGCCGCCGGTGGTGCGCCGCCAGGCCGCCCAGGACTACGAGCGCTGGCTCGCCCGCAACCCCGACGCCCGCCCGTGGATCCGCACGGCGACCTGGCAGGTGCCGCTGAACTGGTTCGTGCTGGTCTCCGACGAGGAGCGGCGGTACGACGAGGGGACCGCCGAGGTGCCCCCGGTGCTGCGCTACCGCACGCCGATGGTGCAGGCCCGGCGCCGGGTGGCGCGGGCGCTGCGCACGTTGCGGGACACCGTCGAGGAGGGGCCGCTGGTCGACGGCGTGGTGGACGTCGGCCGCTGGCTGGAGGAGTTCCATCCGCGCGCGCTGGTGGAGCTGGACTACGGCGGCCTGGTGCACGTCCTGCCGGCGGGCGAGCTGGAGGGCGACCACTCGGCGGCGGACGTGGCGGCCGGCATCGAGGCGCTGCGGCGGGGGGACGGGACGGCCGCCGGGGAGGCGTACGGGCGGCTGGTGGAGCGGTGGCGCGCGGTGCGGGACAGACGTTCGGCGAACTGAGTGACGTACGTCACGGTCAAAAACGCCCCGAACGACGTACGTTCTACTCGCTTGGAACACCTGACGAGATGTTGGTCCCGATCTGGACTTTTGTCTCAAGGGTGATGGATGGCACTTACCCGGCCCTTGCGCCTCTTGCCATCCCTCGTGCCAAAATAGGACAAGGAGTCCGGGGAGGACTCCGTCCGTCCAACTGTGCTCCATCATGGGCGGATTCTCAGCATTGCACGCTTTGGGGGGTCTGGTGACTCCTGCACGCCACTGTGACTGATCGTCACAGTGGCGTGACTGTCCGCTATGGCATGGTCCATCGGCTTCCGTCGCTGATGAACACCTGGGAGGGCAATTCCATCGGTTTGGCCGACGGGGCTGGACAGATGGTGTAGTTGTAGTGCCGAGGACAAGCCGTTCGTCCTATAACCGACTCGACTCGCGTCCGCCATTTCGGGCAACGCGGGTCAAGGTGCAGAATTTAGAGGAAAGAACCGAGAAGGTTCGGTTCTCCCGAGGAGGCCGCTCATGACCGCTCGCACCCCTGATGCCGAGCCGCTGCTGACCCCGGCTGAGGTCGCCACCATGTTCCGCGTCGACCCCAAGACGGTCACGCGGTGGGCGAAGGCCGGCAAGCTCACGTCCATCCGTACGCTCGGCGGGCACCGCCGCTACCGCGAGGCCGAGGTTCGCGCTCTGCTCGCGGGCATCCCGCAGCAGCGCAGCGAAGCCTGAACAACTCCATAACCGGGCAAGACGGTCGATCCCCCAATCGGCCGAGGCGCTCGGAACGCTAGCTCCAAGCGACGCGGGACCTGCCCCAACAGGCCCCTCGCCCAGCCGAAGAGAACGTCATAGGCAAGCGACACAGGGTGCGTCGTCGATCGCGCTGGACTCCGCCGGGTCCAGCGCGATCTTTTTTGTGCGCCGGCTTGTCGGAGTCTGGGGAGGCCTGTCGGAACGGCTGTGAGCGGATCGTGAGAGCGGTGCAATTGCACATATTAAATTGACCCGTTGTAGGGCGGGGGTAAGTACCGTGGTTTCAAAAACTCATACGGTGACTCCCGTCACACACCCCGACGCCTGTCGTCTGCGGCCGGCGTGGGTGAGGGAGTCGGGGCGACGGAGTCGCATGCGGCGTCCCGTCGGCCGCTCTCCTCGCCATCCTCCCGCTCGTCGCCCTGGTCCTGGGGGCCGGTGTCCATCTCCAGCCGCAGCAGGCGGTGGCAGATGGGGCAGTGGCGGGTGAGATGCCCGTAGGACGAGGCGGCCGACAGATGCGCCCTCAGGAGCGCCCGCGTCTCATGCCTGACCGACGCCGTCATACGCCACCTCCAGGGTTCCCACAGGAGGAACGAGTCCTGCTCTCTGGGGTACCGAGGGAATGTGACGCCGTCAAGGCCGCGCGGGGCTCCGCCGGTTCGGCGGGACCGCCGGGCACCGGCACCGCGGCGGCTCACCGGCCGCTGCGCCCTCAGCTCCCCGTCGTTTCATTCGGCCCGCGTCCTCACACACCGGACGGACTGATTCAAGCCGATCTGAGAGGAGGCGCTGCGGTTGATACGGCTCCGCCGCGGGCGGGGCCTCCGCTGTCGTCTGGTGGCCCGGCGGGTGCGGGTATGACTGAGGCCCGCGATCCTTGGTGGATGCGGGCCTCACTCCTGATGCGGTCCTGACGGGATTTGAACCCGCGGCCTCCACCTTGACAGGGTGGCGAGCACTCCAAACTGCTCCACAGGACCTGGTTTCGCGGCGCTTGTTGTGCGTTGCGCTGCGAGAAGAGACTTTACATCAGGTGCGGAGTCAGGTCGAACTCACCCTCCGTGCGGGGGCGGTCACGGGGCCGCCGCGTCGATCGCCTTCACGATGCGCTTGTCGGAGACCGGGTACGCCGTGCCCAGCGCGTGGGCGAAGTAGCTGACCCGGAGTTCCTCGATCATCCAGCGGATGTCCAGGACCTGCTGCGGCACCGGCCGGCCCTGCGGGAGCTGTTCCAGGAGCCAGGCGTACTCGTCCTGCATCTCGTGGACCTTCTCCATGCGCGTCGTGTCCCGCTGGACGTTCGTCGGCATCTGCTGCAGACGACGGTCCGCGGCCACCAGGTAGCGCATGAGGTCGGGCAGCCGCCGTATGCCCGCCCACGTCACGAAACCGGGCTTCACGAGGGCGTCCAGCTGCTTGCGGACGTCCGTGAGGTTCGCGAGCAGCGTGGGGCTGCCGACGGCCTTCAGGCGGCGTTCACAGGCCTGCCAGGCCGCGAGGACCTGCTGTACCTGGGCGACCGTACGGACCGTGGTGTCCACGATCTCCGCGCGCACCTTGTCGTACAGCTTCCGGTACGACTCCTCGTCCCACACCGGCCCGCCGAAGTCCGCGATCAGCTTGTCCGCCGCGGCCATCGCGCAGTCGTCGAACAGCGCCTGGATCGAGCCGTGCGGATTGGCGGAGAGGGCGAGCTTCTGGGCGTTCGTCAGCTTTTCGGACGCGAACTTCGCCGGGTTCACCGGGATGTTCCGGAGGATCAGGCGGCGCGTGCCCTTCCACATGGCCTCCGCCTGCTCCGCCTCCGTGTCGAAGAGGCGGACCGAGACCGTGTCGCCGTCGTCCACCAGCGCCGGGTACGCCTTGACCGGCTGGCCGGCCCGGCGCGTCTCGAAGACCCGGGTGAGCGAGCCGATCGTCCAGTCCGTCAGGCCCTTGCGCTCCAGGGACTCCCCGCCCTCGCGGGAGGCGGTCGCCGCCGCGGCCTGGGAGAGGGCTTGGCGCGCCTTCGGCTTCAGGCGCAGCTTCAGCGCCTGAAGGTCCTTGTCCTCGGCCAGCTTCCGGCGTCGCTCGTCGACGATCCGGAACGTGATCTTGAGGTGGTCGGGGACCTTCGACCAGTCGAAGTCCTCCGCCTCGAACGGCACACCGACCATCCGCTTCAGCTCGCGGGCCATCGTGACGGTCAGGGGTTCCTGCAGAGGGACCGCCTTCTCCAGGAACGCCTTCGCGTAGTTCGGCGCCGGTACGTAGTGGCGGCGGATCGGCTTCGGCAGGGAGCGGATCAGCTCCGTCACCACTTCCTCGCGCAGGCCCGGGATCTGCCAGTCGAAGCCCTCGTCCGTGACCTGGTTGAGGACCTGGAGCGGGACGTGGACCGTCACACCGTCGGCGTCCGCGCCCGGCTCGAACTGGTACGTCACCCGGAACTTGAGCTGCCCCTGCCGCCAGCTGTCGGGATAGTCGGCCTTGGTGACCGCCTCCGCCGACTCCCGGATGAGCATCTCCCGCTCGAAGTCCAGGAAGTCCGGCTGCTCCTGCCGCTTCCGCTTCCACCAGGAGTCGAAGTGGGCGCCGGAGACGACGTGTTCGGGCACCCGCTGGTCGTAGAAGTCGAAGAGCGTGTCGTCGTCGACCACGATGTCCCGGCGCCGGGCGCGGTGCTCCAGCTCCTCGACCTCGCTGAGCAGTTTCCGGTTGTCGGCGAAGAACTTGTGGTGCGTACGCCAGTCGCCCTCCACCAGCGCGTTGCGGATGAACAGTTCGCGACTCGTCTCCGGGTCGATCCGGCCGTAGTTCACCTTCCGCTGGGCGACGATCGGGACGCCGTACAGCGTGACCTTCTCGTACGCCATCACGGCCGCCTGGTCCTTCTCCCAGTGCGGTTCGCTGTACGTCCGCTTGAGCAGGTGCCCGGCCAGCGGCTCGACCCACTCCGGCTCGATCTTCGCGTTGACCCGCGCCCAGAGGCGGCTGGTCTCCACCAGCTCCGCCGACATCACGAACCTGGGCTGCTTCCGGAACAGCGCCGAGCCCGGGAAGATCGCGAACTTGGCGTTGCGGGCGCCCAGGTACTCGTTCTTGTTGCCGTCCTTGACGTCCTTCATCCCGACGTGGGAGAGCAGACCGGCGAGGAGGGAGACGTGGACGCGGTCGGCGGGGGCGTCGTCCTCGGCGAGGTGGATGCCCATCTGCTTGGCGACCGTGCGCAGCTGGGTGTAGATGTCCTGCCACTCGCGGATGCGCAGGAAGTTCAGGTACTCCTGCTTGCACATCCGGCGGAAGGACGACGAGCCGCGCTCCTTCTGCTGTTCGCGGATGTAACGCCACAGGTTGAGGTAGGCGAGGAAGTCGCTGCTCTCGTCCTTGAAGCGGGCGTGCTGCTGGTCGGCCTGGGCCTGTTTGTCGGCGGGGCGCTCGCGCGGGTCCTGGATGGACAGCGCGGCCGCGATGACCATCACCTCGCGGACGCAGCCGTTGCGGTCGGCCTCCAGGACCATCCGGGCCAGCCGGGGGTCGACGGGCAGCTGGGCGAGCTTGCGGCCGGTGTCGGTGAGGCGCTTGCGCGGGTCCTTCTGGGCCGGGTCCAGCGCGCCGAGCTCCTGGAGGAGCTGCACGCCGTCGCGGATGTTGCGGTGGTCCGGCGGGTCGATGAAGGGGAACTTCTCGATGTCGCCGAGACCGGCCGCGGTCATCTGCAGGATGACGGAGGCCAGGTTCGTACGGAGGATCTCCGCGTCCGTGAACTCCGGGCGGGCGAGGAAGTCCTCCTCGGAGTACAGGCGGATGCAGATGCCGTCGGACGTACGGCCGCAGCGGCCCTTGCGCTGGTTGGCGCTGGCCTGCGAGACCGGCTCGATCGGCAGCCGCTGCACCTTCGTGCGGTGGCTGTAGCGGCTGATGCGGGCGAAGCCGGGGTCGATGACGTACTTGATGCCCGGGACGGTCAGCGAGGTCTCGGCGACGTTGGTCGCCAGAACGATCCTGCGCCCGGTGTGCGGCTGGAAGACGCGGTGTTGCTCGGCGTGCGACAGCCGGGCGTAGAGGGGGAGCACCTCCGTGGAGCGGTACTTCCTCTTCTCCAGCGCGTCCGCCGTGTCCCGGATCTCCCGCTCGCCGGAGAGGAAGACGAGGATGTCGCCGGGGCCCTCGGCCTGCAGTTCCTCGACGGCATCGCAGATGGCGGTGATCTGGTCCCGGTCCGCGTCCTCGGAGTCGTCCTCCAGGAGGGGGCGGTAACGGACCTCCACCGGGTACGTCCGCCCGCTGACCTCGATGATCGGGGCGTCGCCGAAGTGCCGGGAGAAGCGCTCGGGGTCGATGGTCGCCGAGGTGATGACGACCTTCAGGTCCGGGCGCTTGGGCAGCAGCTGGGCGAGATAGCCCAGCAGGAAGTCGATGTTGAGGGACCGCTCGTGGGCCTCGTCGATGATGATCGTGTCGTAGGCGCGCAGCTCGCGGTCGGTCTGGATCTCGGCGAGCAGGATGCCGTCCGTCATCAGCTTGATGAAGGTGCCGTCCGGGTTCACCTGGTCGGTGAAGCGGACCTTCCAGCCGACGGACTCGCCGAGCGGCGTCCGCAGCTCCTCCGCGACCCGCTCGGCGACGGTCCGGGCGGCGATCCGGCGCGGCTGTGTGTGCCCGATCATGCCGCGCACGCCGCGGCCCAGCTCCAGGCAGATCTTCGGGATCTGCGTGGTCTTGCCGGAACCGGTCTCACCGGCCACGATCACCACCTGGTGATCGCGGATGGCGGCCGCGATGGCGTCCTTCTTCTGGCTGACCGGCAGCTGCTCGGGGTAGGTGACGGCCGGCACGCGGGAGCGGCGCTCGGCCATCCGGGCCTCGGCCCTGCCGATCTCGCCGTCGATCTCGGCGAGGACGGCGGCACGGGCCTCCGGCTTACGGATCTTGCGCGCGCCCTCCAGCCGCCGCCCGAGCCGGTGCGCGTCGCGCAGCGACAGCTCGGTCAGGCGGGGGGCGAGGGTGCCGAGGGCGGGGGCGGGATGCGTAGACATACGCGGTCCAGGATCTCACCTCGGCGGAAAATCCCGCGAGCCATTTGACCGGGGCGAGATGTCACATGATGATCTAGCGTGGTCGCTATGCCCGATTCGCCGCACGGAGAACACGGCCGCCCCCCGACCCGCGCGGAACGCTGGACGGCGTTCCGGGAGTCCCCCTTCCTGCCCGCCGCCGTCCTTCTGGTCATCCTCGCCGCCGCGGCCGGCCTCTTCGCCGGGTCCTACACCTACGCCATGGCCAACCCGGCCCCGCACAGCATCCCGGCGGCGGTGACCGGCGCCCACGACCAGCCGGCGGCCCGGCGGTTCATCGACGGCATGGAACGGGTCCTGCACGCCTCCGTGAAGCTGCGCCCGTACGACGACCGGCGGGACGCGGTGCGGGCGGTGGACGAGCAGCGGGTGTTCGCGGTGCTCGACGCGCCCGCCGGCGGCCGGGCGGTCACCCTGGAGGTGTCCGGGGCGTCCGGGGCGACCGTCGCCCAGCTGCTCGCCGAGGCGGGGGTGAAGGCCGGCAGGACCACCGGCACCACCGTGACGGTCCACGACCTCAAGCCGCTGCAGAAAGGCGACCCCAGAGGCCTGGCGATCTTCTACATCTCCCTCGCCGCCGTGATCGTCGGTTTCGTCGGCGCCATCCAGCTCAGCGTGCACGCGTCGGCGCTGAACCCCCTGGAGCGGATCGCCTTCACCGTGGCCTACGCCGTGCTCGGGGGGTTCACCATCGCCGCGGTGGTGGACTGGCTGCTGGGCGCGCTGCGGCTGCCGTTCATGGAGTCGTGGGCGATCCTCGCCTTCACCATGTTCACCACGGGCATGGTCTTCACGATGTTCAACACCCTGGTCGGGCGCTGGGCGATGCTGCCGACCTGGGGACTGATGGTGCTGCTGGGCAACCCGTCGTCCGGTGGTGCCGTCTCCTGGCCGCTGCTGCCGTCGCCGCTCGGCACGATCGGCCGCTGGCTGCCGCCCGGCGCCTCGGTGAACGCCCAGCACACCGCGGTGTACTTCCGCGGCCACCAGCACGCCTTCCCGTTCCTGGTGCTGGCCGGCTGGGCGGTCGTGTCCTGCGCCGTCTTCCTGATCTGGCGTCACCGGCATCCCGGCGGCAGACCGACCGGCGCGGCGCACGCGGCCTAGGGCCGGCGGGGGCCGCGGTCAAGGGGTGCGCTGGGCGGGAGGGGCCGGCGGGGCGGCCGGTTCGGAGTGCCTGCGGGACGGGCCGTCCCCCAGCGCGGTCGACCGCGCGGTGTCGGTGACGGCCTTGATGCCCGGATGGGCCGTGGTCATGCTGCTGACGGCGGTGAACGCGGCGGTGAGGATGCCGACGATCACCGCCTTGCCGCCGTCGAGCCGCCACACGCCGAAGATCGCGACCGCGGCGGCCGCGAGAGTGCTGATGACGACCGCGAGCAGCCCGTACCGGGCCCGGTCCTTCTCCAGCCCGGTGTCCCAGGTCTCCCCCGCCCCCAGCGCACCACGCGCGGCCGGCCTGAACATGGCGCCGGCCGGGCGTGGTGCCACGGCGTCACCGCACGTCGACGTAGTCCTCCGCGCCGTCGCCCACGAAGTGCTTGCCGTCGGGGTACAGGAAGACGGGCACCCACGTGCCGTCCTGCCGGGCCGTGAAACCCTTGCTGAAGGACCCGCTGCTCTTGGTGGTGACCGTGGACATCAGGTACCAGCTCTTGGTGCCCTTGGGCCGGAAGAGGATCTGGACCTTCTCGCCGCCGTACGCCTTCCAGGTGCCGGAGCCGACCGCGCGCTCCTGGAGCACGCCCTTGACGGTGATGGTCCGGCCCTTGGTCACCGGCTCGGGGGAGGCGTTGGCGTCCTTGATCCGGGTGAGGGCACGGTTGCGGCGCAGGCCGGTGCTGGTGCTGCCCTTGATGTCCTTGGTGGTGGAACCGGCGTACCGGAGCCGCCAGTAGCCGTCCGTGTAGCCGGGCACCTTGTCGGCGGTGAACTGGGAGCCGAAGCCGACCTTCACGGTCTTCTGCGTGGTCCAGTCCGTCTTGCCGTTCGGCGAGTACTGGATGTCGACGCTCGCCTGGTCGCTGACGTCACGGCCGATCAGGTCGAGCGTGCCGGTGACCGTCAGCTGCCCGTACTTGTCCAGCGAGGCGGTGAAGGCGGAGAACTTCGTCGTCGCCGTGACCGCGGCGGTGACATCCGCCGTGCTGTGCCGGGCGAAGGGCGTGTACGACGTGAAGGCGATCTCGTAGACGCTCTTGCCGCCGTACGGGGCCCGCACGAAGGAGAAGCGACCGTTCGCGTCGGTCGTGGTGCCGACCGGGCTGCAGGTGCTGCACTCCTTGTAGTCCATCTCCAGCGGGATGCCGGGGAGCGGCTTCCACTCCTCGCCGAACTGGTACTGGAGCGTGCCGGTGACCTTGATCTTCTCGCCGTTGGTGACGTGGAAGCTGCTCTGGTCGAGGACCATCCGGGTCGGCGCGGCCTTCGCCCGGACGTCGACCCAGGAGCTCGCGGCGTACCCGAGACCGCCGTTGTAGTCGGCGAAGACCCAGCCGTCCTGGGCCAGCCGGTGCGGGACGGCGAAGTGGCCGGCCGCGTCGGTGACGGCGGTCGCCTTCCCGCTGCCCCCGTCGAACGTGAGGCCCACGGAGGCACCGGGCAGCGGCTCGGTCTCCCGGGTGCTGGGGTCGCGGACGACCATGTCACCGGCGGCCGTGATCGTCTGGTGCTCGATGTCCGGCTCGGCCGGCGTGACGGCGAAGCCGCTGAAGACGGGCTGCTTCCGGTAGTGCAGCGTGCCCGCGTCCTGCCGGACGGTGGTCTCGCCGGAGCCGTCCGTGGCCTCGATGTCGACGGTGTAGTCGCCGAGGGTGTCCAGGTGGATCGGCTGGGACGCCCAGACGGCGTCCCATGAGCTGGACTCGTACCGCTTCGTGAAGTCGGTGATCGTCGCCACCGGCGTGTCGGTCCCGCTGCTCCCGACCGGGCGGAGCGTGGCGACGAGCTTGCCGACCTCGCCGCTGAAGTTGAGGCGCACGTCGAGGACCGACCAGTCGGCCTGGTCGCTGTAGGCGCTCTGCACAGTGGGTCCCGCGGCATGGGCGGTGCCGGGTAGGGCGAGCGAGGCGACCAGTACGGCGCATGCCGTCACCAACCCTCTGGAGATCTGTCTCAAGTACCCCCCTCAGGGTCTTCCAGGAGTCTTCCAGGACGACGAGAACCCCCACCTCCTCTTGAGCGGAAGCGGGGGTTCTCGCCAAAGTGGCCTGATCGTACTGGCCGAGGGTGGTCCGGACCAGAGCTGGGCGGCCCTTGCCCGTGCCCGGTCCGTCCCTGCCCTGTCGTCCACCTCCGCCCTGCCTCATGGCGGCCGTGCTCCGTCTCCGGCGGCCGTGCCCCTCCCCCTGACGGCCGGTCCTTAGGGGATGAGGGCGTCGATCTCCTCCGGCGACCAGTGGTCCGTCGCGCCGGGGCAGGCCGCGACGTAGGCGGAGATCGCTTCCCTGTCCCATGCCCCGGCCGAGAGCAGGCCCGTGGCGAGGAAGCGGACGTAGGCGGCGGAGGGGGCGACCCACGGCACGTCGTTCATGCCCCACGGCGCGGTGAAGGTCAGCACCGGCAGGCCGTCGATCCGGCCCGGGCAGACGAGCGTCTCGTAGCGGCCCTCGCCCAGGACGGCGCGCCCCCGGCTGAGGACGTCGGCCAGGTCCAGGTCCCTGCCCGGCGTCCGGTACATCTCCTGGGCGGCGATGTCGGCGAACTGGTCGGTGGTCACCAGGTGCGCCCTGGCCAGCACGCGCCCGTTCACCTCCGGGTCGTAGAAGGCGCGTCCACCTCCCCAGACGCGGGACTCGGTGGCGAAGTACATCGCGCCGGTCAGCTCCACGGGGATCGACCGGACCGGCATGGCCGGGTTGCGGCAGCCCGGGTACGCGATGGCCGCGCCGGGCGGGCAGCCGCCCTGGAGGTAGGCGGCGAGCCGGTCCAGGTGGATGTTGGAGCCGTAGGAGGTGTACCAGACCCGCTCGGGGTGCCCGTCGAGCGGCAGAGTCGGGTCGATGCTCGGTAAGGCCTTCACCTGGGGCTGCTCCGTCGGCGTACCGGGGACGTGTCGGGGGCGGGGCGGGGGCAGGGCGCGTATGAAAGAGGCCCTCTCCACGATCGTGGAGAGGGCCTCTGCCCTGGTCAGGGCGGCTGTGGCTGGGGCCGGGGTCGAACCGGCGACCTTCCGCTTTTCAGGCGGACGCTCGTACCAACTGAGCTACCCAGCCACGGTGTTTCACGTGAAACACCAGCGGTCCTGACGGGATTTGAACCCGCGGCCTCCACCTTGACAGGGTGGCGAGCACTCCAAACTGCTCCACAGGACCAAGCGTGTGTGCAACAGTGTCGCACACGGTATTGCGTGCCCCCAACGGGATTCGAACCCGTGCTACCGCCTTGAAAGGGCGGCGTCCTAGGCCGCTAGACGATGAGGGCTATCGGCCCGCCTGGGCGCTTCTCAGCGCGTCGGGGACGTGAGAAGCATATGGGATGGCGAGGGGTATCGCCAAAACGGTTTACGGCGAGGTCGCGGGAGGGGACGGCGAGCCGGGGGGAGGAGTCGGCGAAGGGGAGTGCGAGGCCCCGGTGCCACCGGGCCGGTTCTCGTCCGCCAGATGGCGGCTGACCTCGGCCGTCGTCAGCCCCAGGCCCCCGAGCTGGATCGCGTCCCAGGCCTGCAGCCGGCGGCTGTCCCGGTCGAAGTAGAGGATCGAGGCCTCGATCGGCGCGGGGTACTTGCGCTCGACCGCGCGCAGCCCGCTGCCGCCGGTCGACCCCTCCATGCGCAGCCGGGTGCCGTACGGCAGCAGCTCGGTCCCCTCGTGGTGCAGGTGCCCGCAGAGCACCAGCGGCACGGTGCCGTCGGTCTCCCGGGCGGCGGACGGCTCGTGCGCGACCGCCACGTCCACCGGGGTGCCGGCCGTCCGCTGGTCGCGCAGGGCGCTGGCCAGCCGGTCGCCCGCCAGCCGCTCGGCCGCGTCACCGCCGGTCGCCACCGAGCGGTCGGGGGTGAACTGCGGATCACCCGTGCCCGCGAACCGCAGCCCGGCCACCGTCTCCGCCCGGCCCTCGTCCAGGACGTGCACGTTCCTCATGCGTTCCAGGTAGCGCTGGGTGGTCCGCGAGTCGTGGTTGCCGCGCACCCAGACGTACGGCACCCCCAGGTCCCGGACCGGATCCAGGAAGCCGTTCTCCGCCGCCGTGCCGTGGTCCATCGTGTCGCCGGAGTCGACGACCACGTCCACCTTGTACTGGTCCACCAGCGAGCCGATGATCTTCCAGCTCGCCGGGTTGAGGTGGATGTCCGACACGTGCAGGACCCGGATGGTGGAGGGGTCCGGCCGGTAGGCGGGCAGGGTGGACGTGACGTCGTAGAGCTTCGTCACGTTCGTCACCAGGCGCGCCAACTCGTTCTGGTAGACGTCGAATTCGGTGACGATGCTGCGCGCGTTGCCCACCACCGACGGTGCCGAGCTGAGCAGCCCGGAGAACCTCGGCTCCAGGACCGACTTCGGGTTCCAGGTGGCGTACGCCGACGCACCCGACGCGGCCAGCAGGGCCAGGGCCAGTCCGCCGGCCACGAGGGCCCGGCGCGGGCGGCGGTAGACGGCGAGACCGAGGGCGGTGGCCCCGGAGACCACGGCGACACAGGAGCGCACGGCCAGGTCCAGCGTGCCGTGCTCGACGTCCCGGGCGACCTCGTCCTGCAGCCCCGAGATCCGCTCGGGATGGTCGACCAGGGCCTGGGAGCGCTCCGGGTCGAGCTGGTCGACGTTGACGTCCAGGCGGACCGGTGCCACATGGCTGTCCAGGCTGAGCGCGCCCAGCGGGGAGATGTTGATCTTCGTGCCGCCGGTGAGGGAGGGGCGCAGCGCCATCGTCGTGTCCATCGGGCCGACGGGGGCCCGGACGTTGCCGACGATCAGCAGGCCCAGCCAGGCGCCCGCCAGGACGACCGCGGTGAGGCCGAGGGCGCGCAGCCACGGCCGGGGGCGGGCGGCCGGTTCGAGGGCGGGGAGCGGGCGGGTGCGGTGCGGTGTTCGGTTCGGCATGGGGTTCAGGGCTGCGAGGGGGACGCGGGCCATTGCAGCCGTATGCCCAAGTGCCGTGGTGGATATGCGGCACCGTTACCGGACAATGGCCGTGTGCTGGAGATGACGCGCGAGGAGTTCGAGGAACTGGTCGCCGAGGCGCTGGACCGGATCCCGCCGGAGCTGACGCGGCTCATGGACAACGTGGCCGTGTTCGTGGAGGACGAGCCGCCCGCCGACGACCCCGAGCTGCTCGGGCTCTACGAGGGGACGCCGCTCACCGACCGGGGCGAGTGGTACGCCGGTGTCCTGCCGGACCGGATCACCATCTACCGCGGGCCCACGCTCAGGATGTGCGAGAGCCGCGAGGACGTCGTCGCGGAGACGGAGGTGACCGTGGTGCACGAGGTCGCCCACCACTTCGGCATCGACGACGCCCGGCTGCACGCGCTCGGGTACAGGTGAGGGGCGGTTGGTGGAGTGCCGGGGGCCGCGATCGGCGGAGGCCTGCGGGGTGTGACCGCGGGCGGTGCGGGCGCGTGATCGTGACCGGGTGTGCGGTTGTGGCGGGAAGGGCGTGACGGCCGCCGGGTGCGCGGCTGCGGCGGGGGAGCGGGTGCCGGGGCGGGGGTGTGCGGCTGTGGCCGGGGGAGCGTGCGGTCGTGGGTGAGCGTGCGGCTGGTGCCGGGAGCGCGTGACCGCGTGGCCGGGCGCTGATGCGCGCCGGGCGCGTGTCCTCCTGCGGGCGGCGGGAGTTGGGGAGGTGGACCCCTTTCCTTGTCCCCGGAGGTGGCCACCGTGCGCCCCTTGTACGTACCCGTCCGTCTCGCCGCCGCGGCCCTGGCCGTCACCGCCGCCGCCGGCTGCGTGAACGTGGGCGACGACGCGGGCCCGGCCCGGCCCTCCCACTCGGCGGACGGACGGCACGGCGGTGCCGCACCCGACGGCGGCCCGGGAGGCGGCGGGGGCGGGCTCCTGCCCGGCGGCCCGGCGGGGGACGGCAAGCACGGGCACGGCGGCAAGGCGAAGCACGGTGAGCCGGCCTCGGCCTCGGTCACGCCGTCCGGCGCGGGCAGCACGTCGGCACCGCCGGCGAAACCCGGTGAGCCAGGCAGGCCCGGCAGGACGCCCGGCCCCGGCGACCCGGCGCCGACCAACGCCCCGCCGACCCCGCCGGTGACCTCCGCCCCGCCCGAGCCCCCCGAGCCCACCCCGCCTCCGGCGACCTCGGAGCCACCGTCGGCCGAACCGTCCTCGTCGGCCCACGAGGAGACGCAACCGCAGCTCGTCCAGCGGGAGCCGGCGCCCCGGGCCGGGGTGCCGGTCTAGCGCGTGACCAGCGTCTCCCTGGGCCGGTTTGCCTTCAGGGGTGAGGGGTGCGTATGGTGGTAGATCGTTTGATCCCATTTGCCCGGCGCCACCACAGAGCGCGCCGTGTGGCGCGTACTCTCCTTTGCCGTGGCGGACCGCATCGAGGCGGTCGTGAGCGAACCACGGAGTTGACGGGCGCGTGCCGAAGAGACTCCGGAAGGTTTCGCATTCGCATGTCCGTGTCCAGTACTGACCAGATCGTCGTGTCCGAGAACGAGATCGACAACCCGATCGAGAACACGATCGAGAACGAGATCGACAACGAACTCGTCGACGCGACGACCGAGGTCACCGAGGCCCCCGAGGCCGCTGACACCACCCCCCAGTCCCCCCAGATCACCTTCGCCGACCTCGGCCTCCCCGAGGGCATCGTGCGCAAGCTCGCGCAGAACGGCGTGACGACCCCCTTCCCGATCCAGGCCGCGACCATCCCGGACGCCCTGGCCGGCAAGGACATCCTCGGCCGTGGCCGCACCGGCTCCGGCAAGACCCTCTCCTTCGGCCTGCCGACCCTGGCCCAGCTGGCCGGCGGCCGGACGCAGAAGCACAAGCCCCGCGCGGTCATCCTCACCCCGACCCGCGAGCTGGCCATGCAGGTCGCCGACGCCCTCCAGCCGTACGGCGACGTCCTCGGCCTGAAGATGAAGGTCGTCTGCGGCGGCACCTCCATGGGCAACCAGATCTACGCCCTGGAGCGCGGCGTCGACATCCTCGTCGCCACCCCGGGCCGCCTGCGCGACATCATCAACCGCGGTGCCTGCTCCCTGGAGGACGTGCAGATCGCCGTCCTGGACGAGGCCGACCAGATGTCCGACCTGGGCTTCCTGCCCGAGGTCACCGAGCTGCTCGACCAGGTGCCGGCCGGCGGCCAGCGCATGCTCTTCTCCGCCACGATGGAGAACGAGATCAAGACCCTGGTCGACCGCTACCTGAACGAGCCCGTCCTGCACGAGGTGGACGCGGCCCAGGGCGCGGTGACGACCATGTCGCACCACATCCTCATCGTGAAGCCCAAGGACAAGGCGCCGGTCACCGCCGCGATCGCCTCCCGCAAGGGCCGCACGATCATCTTCGTCCGCACCCAGCTGGGCGCCGACCGCGTCGCCGAGCAGCTGCGCGAGGCCGGCGTGAAGGCCGACGCGCTGCACGGCGGCATGACCCAGGGCGCGCGTACCCGCACCCTGGCCGACTTCAAGGACGGTTACGTCAACGTCCTGGTCGCCACCGACGTCGCCGCCCGCGGCATCCACGTCGACGGCATCGACCTGGTCCTGAACGTGGACCCGGCCGGCGACCACAAGGACTACCTGCACCGCGCCGGCCGTACCGCCCGTGCGGGCCGTACCGGCACGGTCGTCTCGCTGTCCCTCCCGCACCAGCGGCGCCAGATCTTCCGCCTCATGGAGGACGCCGGCGTCGACGCGGCCCGCCACATCATCCAGGGCGGTGCCGCCTTCGACCCGGAGGTCGCCGAGATCACCGGCGCCCGCTCGATGACCGAGGTCCAGGCCGAGTCGGCCGGCAACGCCGCCCAGCAGGCCGAGCGCGAGGTCGCCCAGCTCACCAAGCAGCTGGAGCGCGCCCAGCGGCGCGCGACGGAGCTGCGCGAGGAGGCCGACCGTCTGGTGGCCCGGGTCGCCCGCGAGCGCGGCGAGGACCCGGAGACCGCGGTGGCCGAGGCCCAGGCGACGGCGGCGGAGCAGCTCGCCGTGGCGGAGGAGCCGGCGCAGCGCGAGACCGAGCGCGAGGAGCGTCCGGCGGCGTCCGCGCCGTACGAGCGCCGTGAGCGTCGTCCGTTCGACCGTGACCGCAACGACCGTGGTGGCCGTTCCTTCGAGCGCCGCGAGGACCGGGGCGGCTTCGACCGTCGCGACGACCGTGGTGACCGGGGCGAGCGTCGTCCGTTCGACCGTGACCGCAACGACCGTGGTGGCCGTTCCTTCGAGCGCCGTGACGACCGGGGCGGCTTCGAGCGCCGTGACGACCGTGGTGACCGGGGTGAGCGTCGTCCGTTCGACCGTGACCGCAACGACCGTGGTGGCCGTTCCTTCGAGCGCCGTGACGACCGGGGCGGCTTCGACCGCCGCGACGACCGTGGTGGCCGTGGCTTCGAGCGTCGCGACGACCGTGGTGACCGGGGCGACCGGGGCGAGCGTCGTCCGTTCGACCGTGACCGCAACGACCGTGGTGGCCGTTCCTTCGAGCGCCGTGACGACCGGGGCGGCTTCCGCCGGGACGAGCGCGGTGGGCACCGGGGCAGCGACCGTCCGTTCAACCGCGACCGCCGCGACGACCGCCCGGGCTTCCGCTCCGGCGGCCACGAGCGCCCCTACGGCCGCCGTGACGACCACCGCGGCAACGGCTCCTTCGGCCGCCGCGAGGACAAGCCGCGCTGGAAGCGCAACGGCTGACGCCGAGTGACCTGACAAGGGCCCGTACGACTCCGGTCGTACGGGCCCTTTTCGGTCATGAGGTGACGCATATCACACCCCTGGTGGGGGAATTGCTGGGGTCATGACAGATGACGCGAGAGCCGATGGCCCCTCGGACGAGGAACGGCTGGCCCAGCTCGGCTACACCCAGGTCCTCGCCCGCCGGATGTCGGCGTTCTCGAACTACGCCGTCTCCTTCACGATCATCTCGGTGCTCTCCGGCTGCCTGACCCTCTACCTCTTCGGCATGACCACCGGCGGCCCCGCGGTGATCACCTGGGGCTGGGTCGCGGTCGGCCTGATGACCCTGTTCGTGGGCCTGTCGATGGCCGAGATCTGCTCGGCGTACCCGACCTCGGCCGGCCTGTACTTCTGGGCCCACCGCCTGGCGCCCGCACGCTCGGCAGCCGCCTGGGCGTGGTTCACGGGCTGGTTCAACGTGCTGGGCCAGGTGGCGGTGACCGCGGGCATCGACTTCGGCGCGGCCTCCTTCCTGGGCGCCTGGCTGAACCTCCAGTTCGGCTTCGGGGTGACCCCCGGCCGCACGGTGCTGCTCTTCGCGGCGATCCTCCTCCTGCACGGCCTGCTGAACACCTTCGGCGTCCGGATCGTCGCCTTCCTGAACGGCGTGAGCGTGTGGTGGCACGTCCTCGGGGTCGCGGTGATCGTCGGCGCGCTCGCGCTGGTCCCCGACCACCACCGGTCGGCGTCCTTCGTCTTCACGCACTTCGTCAACGAGACCGGCTGGGGCAGCGGCCCGTACGTCGTCCTCCTGGGCCTGCTGATGGCCCAGTACACCTTCACCGGCTACGACGCCTCGGCCCACATGACCGAGGAGACCCGCGACGCGGCCACGGCGGGCCCGAAGGGCATCGTCCGCTCCATCTGGACGTCCTGGATCGCCGGCTTCGTCCTGCTCCTCGGCTTCACCTTCGCCATCCAGTCGTACGACCGCGAACTCGCCTCCCCCACCGGCGCGCCGCCCGCCCAGATCCTCCTGGACGCGCTCGGCGCCACGACCGGCAAGCTCCTCCTCCTGGTGGTGATCGGCGCCCAGCTCTTCTGCGGCATGGCCTCCGTCACCGCCAACAGCCGCATGATCTACGCCTTTTCCCGGGACGGCGCGCTGCCCTTCTCCCGCGTCTGGCACACGGTCAGCCCGCGCACCCGGACCCCGGTGGCGGCGGTCTGGCTGGCCGCGCTCGGCGCGCTCGCCCTGGGGCTGCCGTACCTGATCAACTCGACGGCCTACGCGGCGGTGACGTCCATCGCGGTCATCGGCCTCTACATCGCCTACGTCATCCCGACCTTCCTCCGCGTCCGCAAGGGCGGCGCGTTCACCCCCGGTCCCTGGCACCTGGGCCGCTGGTCGCGCCCCGTCGGAGTGGTCTCGGTGATCTGGGTGCTCGCGATCACCGTCCTCTTCATGCTCCCCCAGGTCTCCCCGGTCACCTGGAAGACCTTCAACTACGCCCCGGTCGCCGTCCTGGTCGTCCTCGGCTCCGCCGCGGCCTGGTGGCTCGCCTCGGCCCGCCACTGGTTCCTCACCGGCCGCCCCGCCCCCGCCCGCGCCCCGGCCGAAAAGTGACCCTCCCCCCTGCTCCCGCCACTCCCGACATGGCCGCGTCGCCGATACCCGATCGGCGACGCGGCCTCGTCCGGCTATGCTCGGACACGCAACATCGCACGGGCCGTTAGCTCAATTGGCAGAGCAGGGGACTTTTAATCCCTTGGTTGTGGGTTCGAGTCCCACACGGCCTACCTTGAGGACCCCAGGTCAGGGCTGGACCGACCTGGGGTCCGCCGCTGTCACGATCCGCTCCACCGCCGCCGTCACCAGCGCGTCCCGCTCCGCCTCCGTGAGGACCTCCGGAAGGGTGAGCTGTTCGACGATGAGCCAGTTCAGGGCGAGGTAGAGCAGTTTGACGGCGGTGGCGTCGCCGGGGAGGCCGCTGGACTCGTGGTAGGCGAGGTTCGCTTCGAGGTCGGCGCGGACGCGTTCGGTGAGGACCGCGCGGAGCCGCGGGCGGCGGGTGGCTTCCAGGCGGAGTTCCAGCAGGGCGAGGTAGCCGGTGCGGAAGGAGGCCACGCGGCCGACCAGTTCGCGCATCAGCAGCGCGTAGGTCTCCCGGTCGCGGGCGGCGGTCCGGTGGCGTTCGACGGTGGCCTCGTCGGGCTGGAGCCGCTCGTAGACGCGGGCGCCGGCCTGGGTGAGCAGGTCGTCCCGGCTGGAGAAGTAGTTGGACGCCGTGCCGGTGGGTACGCCGGCCTCGGCGTCCACCGCCCGGAAGGTCAGCCCTCGTGCGCCCTCCCGGGCCAGCACCTCGATCGCCGCGTCGACGAGTGCCGCGCGCCGCTGGTCGTTCCGTCTCACCATGGGTCTCGGCTCCGGGTGGGGTGGGATCCGCTCATCACTCCGGACAGAGTACTACGCACGCAGTGATTTCAAGGGCTCCAGGAGTGTTCAGGGGCTTCCAGGAGCGTTCAGGTGCTTCAGGAGTGCGCCGCGTACGCCCGCAGGAACGCGCCCACCCCGGCCCGCAGCAGGCGGTCCGTCTCCGGTTCCGGCAGGGGCAGGACGCCGTAGTGGGTCGCCTGGACGATCCGGTGCGAGATCAGGGCCGTGAAGTGTCCCGCCGCCAGGCTGGCGTCGCCGTGCAAGTCCAGCAGACCGGCGTCCTCCAGGCGGGCCATCGCCTCGGTGAGGGCGCGGCCGACCGGTTCCGGTCCGGCCTCGTGCCAGGCGCGGAGGACCTCCGGCGGTACGTGGTCGGCCTCCGCGTGGATGTGCCGGACCAGGGCGAAGTGGTTGGCGTAGTCGGACATGAGCCCGTTGAAGGCGCGGGCCAGGGAGACCAGGTCGCGTTCCAGTTCGTCGGGGTGCGGCGGGCGCTCGGGGTGCAGTACGGCGTGCAGCCGCGCCAGTTGGGCGTCCCGGACCTCGCTGGACGTCCAGGTCACGACCGTCTGGAAGAGCTGGGCCTTGCCGCCGGGGAAGTGGTTGTAGAGCGTGCGCGTGGAGACGTCGGCGGCGGCGGCGAGCGCGTCGACCGAGGCGCGGGCGTACCCCTCGCGGCCGAAGACCGTGCAGGCCGCGCCCGCGATGGCCATCTGCTTCTGCAGCTTGCGCGGTGACACCTCGCGCCGCGCCTGCTCCAGCCGGGACTCGTTCGTCTGGCCCACGCCTGCCGCCTCCTTCGTGACGAGCCCACTCTATCCGACCTACAACGCTCGTTGTAATTTTTACAACGAGCGTTGTACCTTGCTGCTCGAAGAGTCCGAAGACCGTCCGGCGGCCTCGCCGACGCGTCCTTTTCCACAAGGGGGACAGCCATGTCCGTCACGACGTCCGGCACCACTTCCCGCACCACTTCAGTCACCGATCCCGGCGCCCCCGTCGCCGAGGACCGCCCGCTCCGCGTCGCCGTCGTCCTCGGCAGCGTCCGCGAGGGGCGCCTCGGCCGGGCCGTCACCGACTGGTTCCTGACCACCGCCGCCGCCGTCGACCCGGACCTCGACCTCGACGTCGTCGACCTCGCCGAGGTGGACCTGCCGCTGGTGATGCCCGCCTGGGGCGGCGCGCCGCGCCCCGAGGCGGTCGCCGCGCTGATGGAGGTCTCGCCGCGGCTCGCCGCCGCCGACGCGTTCGTCGTCGTCACGCCCGAGTACAACCACAGCTTCCCGGCGGCCCTGAAGAACCTCATCGACTGGCACCACCCGGAGTGGCAGGCCAAGCCGGTCGGCTTCGTGTCGTACGGCGGTCTCGGCGGCGGGCTGCGCGCCGTCGAGCAGCTCCGGCTGGTCTTCGCCGAACTGCACGCCGTGACCGTGCGCGACTCGGTCAGCCTGCACGGCCCCTGGTCCGGGCTCGGCGAGGACGGCGTCCCGCGCGACGCCGAGGTCAGCGCCGGCGCCGCCAAGGGCATGCTCGGCCAGCTCGCCTGGTGGGGCCGGGCACTGCGGGACGCGCGGGCCGAGCGCCCGTACGCCGGCTGAGCGCGGGGTGGGGGAGATGCGTACGACCGAACCCGCCGTGGCACCGGCCCGCCCGGTGCCGGGCCCGTCCACGGCCCTGAACCGCACCCTGGCCGTCACCGTCATCGGCTCCGTCATGGCGGTGCTGGACATGACGATCGTCAACGTCGCGCTGCGCCGGCTCGCGCAGTCCTTCGACGCCCCGCTGCAGACCATCCAGTGGACCGCCACCGCGTACACGCTCGCACTGGCCGCCGTGGTCCCGACCGCCGCCTGGGCCATCGCCCGGATCGGCGCCAAGCGCACCTACCTGACCGCGCTCACGCTCTTCACCCTCGGTTCGCTGCTCGCAGCGTGCGCCTGGGACGCGGGCAGCCTCATCGCCTTCCGGGCGGTGCAGGGGCTCGGCGGCGGACTGCTCCAGCCGGTCGGCATGACCATGGTGATGGGCGCCGCCGACCGCAGCCGGCTCGGCCGGGCGATGGCCGTCGGGGGACTGCCCATCCTGGTCGGGCCGGTCGCCGGCCCGGTGCTCGGCGGCTGGCTGCTCGACGCGGCCTCCTGGCAGTGGATCTTCCTGGTGAACCTGCCGGTCGGCGCCCTGGCCCTCGCCCTGGCGCTCCGGCTGCTCCCGGCGGACGCGCCGTCGGCGGAGCCCGGCCGGACCGCTCCCCGCCTCGACCTGCCCGGTCTGCTGACGCTCTCTCCCGGCCTCGCCCTTCTCCTGTACGGCCTGGCCCGGGGCGGCGAGCGCGGCGACTTCAGCGCGCCCGGCGCCCTCGTGCCGGCGCTCGTCGGCGTGGCCCTCGTGGCGGCCTTCGTCCGGCGGGCCCTCACCGCCTCCGCACCGCTGCTGGACCTGCGGCTGCTGCGCGACCGCTCCTTCGCCGCCGGCGCCGGCACGCTCGCCCTGTTCACCTGCGGCTACTTCGGCTCGACGCTGCTCGGCCCGCTGTACTGGCAGCAGGAGCGGGGCCTGAGCGCCACGACGGCCGGGCTGCTGGGCGCGCCGGTGGGTCTCGTCGTCGGTACGACGATGCAGGTCGCGGCGCGGAAAGTCGACCGGGTGGCCCCGCGCCGGCTGATCCCGGCCGGCATCGTGGTGGCCGCCCTCGGGATGGCGCTGACGGCCTGGCAGTCGGGGGTGCCGGGCGTCGAGCCCTGGCGCATGGTGGTGTCGGCCATGGTGATGGGCGCCGGCGCCGGCATGGTGCTGATGCCCACGATCACCACCGCGAGCCGCGCCCTCCCCGGGGAGCGCCTGGCCGCGGCGAGCACCGCCCTGAGCATCACGTCCCAACTGGGCGCCGCGATCGGCACGGCCGGCCTCTCCCTGATCCTCTCGTCGGCACCCCCCGGCCCCCCGGCCTTTCGCACGTCGTTCGCGGCGGCAGCCACCCTCCTGATCCTCTCCGCGCTCCCCGCCCTCCTCCTCCCCACCCGCCCCCGGCAGTGAGTGGCAGATGCGTTCCCCATGCCCGAGGTGAACCCGGAGGTCAGAGGGGAGGACATCCGGACGGTGCGGAACGGATCCGCCACTCCCCGCCGGATGGGGCGCCTCAGCCGACGACCGGTTCCGGGAGGGGGAGGGTGTGGTGGGTCCGGAGGGCCTTCGCCCGGAGGTAGTGGACGTTGTGGGCCGTGGTGAAGACGCCGGTCGGTACGCGGTCCCGGACCGCGATGCCCAGTGAGCGCAGCTGCCCGGCCTTGTCGGGGTTGTTGGACAGCAGGTCCAGCTCGGTGACGCCGAGGGCGGTGAGCATCTGCGCGGCGGCCGTGTAGTCGCGGGCGTCCTCCGGGAGGCCGAGGGCGGCGTTCGCCTCGTACGTGTCGAGGCCCTGGTCCTGGAGGGCGTAGGCGTCGAGCTTGTTGTAGAGGCCGATGCCCCGGCCCTCCTGGCGGAGGTAGAGCAGGACGCCGCCGTGGCCGGCGATGCGCTCGACCGCCTCGCGCAGCTGGGGGCCGCAGTCGCAGCGGGCCGAGCCGAAGACGTCACCGGTGAGGCACTCGGAGTGCAGCCGGACCAGCGGGACGGGGCCGGGGTCGCCGAGGACGAGGGCGAGGTGCTCCCGGCCGTCGGTGAGGCCGTGGAAGGTGACGAGGTCCGCGTCGGCGCCGTAGCCGTCGGCGAAGCGCAGCGGTACCCGGACGCGGGCGCGCGGGGTGGCTGCGGGGAAGTCGGGCATGCGGGTCCCTCCGGGAGCAGTGCTTCAGATTTGAAGCAGCGGTCGAGCGGACCCTACCTCTGCTTAAAAGTTAAAGCAATTAGGCCGGGGTCCCCGGGCGGGCGGTGCTTCAGGAGGCCGGGGGCGGCGAGGGCGGGCAGGGCGAGCGGCGTCGCCAGGGCACGTCGTCGGTGCCGGCCTCGGTCTCCCCGCCCTGCAGTCCCCGCAGGATCCCCGTGCAGATCTCCTCCAGCTGCCCCACCTGCTCCTCGGTCAGCCGGTCGAACAGCAGGGAGCGGACCGTCTCGACGTGCCCGGGTGCCGTACGCTCCAGTACGGCCGTCCCCTCGTCCGTCAGCACCGCGAGCGAGCTGCGCTTGTCCCGGCGGCAGTCCTCCCGGCGCACGAGGCCGTCCCGCTCCAGCCGGGTGACCACGTACGTCAGCCGGCTGCGCGTGATCTTCAGCGTCTCCGCGAGGTCGGTCATGCGCAGCCGGTGCTCGGGCGCGTCGGAGAGGTTGGCCAGCACCGAGTAGAACAGGTGCGGCATGCCGCCCTCCTGCTGGAGCTGCCGGTCGATCGCGTCCTCCAGGAGGCGGGAGGCGGCGATGTAGGCGCGCCAGGCGCGCTGCTCCTCGGGGGTGAGCCAGCGGGTCGTCATGCCGCCAGTGTAGGTTTGTTTAAAACTTGAACCAAGCCGTCCGCCTCCGGAAGAGAGGGCGCCGATGCCCCTGCCGTACGTGCTGCTGTCCGCCGCCGTCTCCCTCGACGGCTACCTGGACGACACCGGCCCCGAGCGGCTCCTGCTGTCCGGCCCGGCCGACTTCGACCGGGTCGACGCGGTACGGGCCTCCGTCGACGCCATCCTCGTCGGCGCCGGCACGATCCGCGCCGACAACCCCCGTCTGCTGGTCAACTCCGCCGAGCGGCGCGCGGCCCGGGTGGCGGAGGGCAGGCCGGAGTACCCGCTGAAGGTCACCGTCACGGCCACCGGCGACCTCGACCCGGGGGCCAACTTCTGGCACACCGGCGGGGAGAAACTCGTCTACAGCACCGACCGGGGCGCCGAGCGGGCAGCCCGCCTCCTGGGGCGCACCGCGGACGTCGTCCCGCTCGGCGCCGCCCTCGACTGGCGGGCCCTGCTGGAGCACCTGCACGACGAGCGCGGCGTCGGGCGCCTGATGGTCGAGGGCGGCGGCACGGTCCACACCCAGCTCCTCCGCCAGGGCCTCGCCGACGAGCTGCAGCTGGTGCTCGCCCCGCTGTTCGTCGGCGACCCGGCGGCCCCGCGCCTGTTCGGACCCGGCGGCTACCAGGCCGGACGCCTGCGCCTGCTCGACACCCGCCGGATCGAGGACGTCGTCCTCATGCGGTACGTGCCCACCGCCCCCGGCACCGGCCCGCTGTCCACCGCCGCCGACCGCCACTGGCTGCGCACCGCCTGCGAACTCGCCACGCTGTGCCCGCCCTCGCAGACGGCGTTCAGCGTCGGCGCGGTCGTGGTCGCCGCCGACGGTACGGAGCTGGCCCGCGGGTACTCGCGCGAAGGCGCCGATCCCGTGGCCCACGCGGAGGAGGCTGCCCTCGCCAAGATCGATCCGGCCGAGCCCCGGCTGTCCGGCGCCACCGTGTACAGCAGTCTGGAGCCGTGCGCCCGCCGTGCGTCGCGTCCGGCGCCGTGTGCCGAGCTGATCCTTCGGGCGGGGGTGCGCCGGGTGGTCACCGCCTGGCGCGAACCCGACACGTTCGTCGCCTCGGCCGACGGCACGGGCGTGCTGACCGCCGCAGGCGCGCAGGTCGTCGTACTCCTCGAGCTGGAGGATCTCGCCAAGGCGCCGAACGCCCACCTGCCGTGAACGCCCCGGCCGTCCGCCGCCGGCCGCGTCGCGGGCGCGGCGGGGGCGGAAACACCCAGGGCCCGGAATCCTTGGGATTCCGGGCCCTGGGCCTTCAGTAGCGGGGACAGGATTTGAACCTGCGACCTCTGGGTTATGAGCCCAGCGAGCTACCGAGCTGCTCCACCCCGCGTCGTTGTGACTCCAGTGTACGTCATTCTCGGGGCCGCTCGCACACCCCTTTGGTCCACAGCGGTAGCCGCCCGCTCCGGGGCCCGGAAACCTGGAGGCACGTCGGACATGTGGGAGACACGCGGTGCGCCCTGGACAGGTGGAGGAGAGCCCGTACGCCAGGGCGGGAGGCCGGTTCCCCGGTGACCCCGTGCCCGCCCCGGGCCTCGGCGCCGGGCCGGTGCCGGTACGGGCCCGGCGCCGTCCGAGCCCGCGTGCGCAGGCCCGCGCCCTGCCGGCCCTGCTGATCGTCTGCGGAATCGGCTACGGCCTGCTCACCCCGCAGCAGTTCACCCCCGTACCGTTCTTCACCGCGGCCCCGCTGATCGCCGCGCCCCTCTCCTCGCTGCGCACCACCGTGCTCACCGGCCTCGCCTCCCTCGCCGCCGCCTACGCCGTGCACGCCGACGCGGGGGTCCATCCGGCCGTGGGCACGCTCACCGACGTGGTCACCGTCGCCACCGTCGCCCTGCTGGCCGTCGCCATCAACCGGGTCGTCCGCCGCGGTGACCGGAAGCTCGCCTCGGCCCGGGAGATCGCCGAGGCCGCCCAGCGGGCCGTCCTGCCGGACCCCGACCCCCGGATCGGCGGCTTCGAGATCGCCGCCCGGTACGAGGCGGCACGGCAGGACGCGTTCATCGGCGGCGACCTGTACGCGGTGCAGGACACCCCGTACGGCGTCCGGCTGGTCGTCGGGGACGTGCGCGGCAAGGGCATGGGCGCGGTCGCCGCCGTGGCCGTGGTGATCGGCGCGTTCCGGGAGGCGGCCGAGCAGGAGGCCACGCTGGAGGAGGTGGCCGAGCGGCTGGAGCGGGCACTGGCCCGTGAGGGCACCCGGCGCGACGGGATCGACGCCTTCGAGGGGTTCACCACGGCGGTCCTCGCCGAACTCCCGCACGGCGACGGTGTCGTACGGATCGTCAACCGCGGCCACCCGCCGCCGCTGCTGCTGCACGCCGACGGCACCCTGCGCGTCCTGACCCCGGGCGAGCCCGCGCTGCCGCTCGGCATGGCCGGGCTGGGCCGGTGGCCGGACCGGGCCGCCGAGGCCGCCTTCCCCGGCGGCGCCACCCTGCTCCTGTACACCGACGGCCTGTCCGAGGCCCGGGACGCCCACGGCCGCTTCTACGACCCCGAACGGCGGCTCGCCGGGCGCGCCTTCCCCGGCCCGGCCGCGCTGCTCGAACGGCTCGCGGCCGAGGTGCGCCGGCACTCCGGCGGCGGCATGACCGACGACATGGCGCTGCTCGCCGTGCGGCGTCCCCCACGGGACGTCACCGACGGTGAGTGCGCGAGCGCCGTACGCATAACATCTGAGTCACCATCAAAACCTGAAGTGACTCCTGAACACTGCTGAAGGCCGGTCAACTCGCCGGGTTTGGCGGAGTAATGGGTGATACATCCGCCGGTAAAGACCTTAATGATCAAGTCGAACGGCTTGGAAAGTGACTGTCGGGTCTATTAACGTTCGATAACGCAGCGCGGTCGTCCCAGCCGTCACAAGAGGCGGCTCCGTGCGCACGCGCCGAAT
This sequence comes from Streptomyces sp. NPDC107654, assembly GCF_055639035.1. NCBI lineage: Bacteria > Bacillati > Actinomycetota > Actinomycetes > Kitasatosporales > Streptomycetaceae > Streptomyces > Streptomyces sp. NPDC107654. The sequence goes on along the minus strand of NZ_JBVKBI010000029.1, from coordinate 23,978 downwards.
CCCGCAAGGGAGCCGGGGAACCACCATTCTGGGGTGAATCACGCGGGTACCGCCGTGAACTCATGGAGTCCACGACCGGTATACGCGCGTAGGAGACCTTCCTGCTCCGAACCCGTCAGCTAACCCGGTAGGCGGAGGAAGGAAAGGAGCACGCCCGCGTGGCGTCCAACCGGCCTGTCCCCGAAGCCCCGTTCATACCGGCACAGCGCGACGACGAGACGTTCGGCCACGTCGCCCGCCGCGCCGAAGAGGGCCCGTGGGAGGAGTGGAACCCCACCGCGGAATCCGTCGCCCCGGTCCGCGGCCGGCACCGCGTCGCCAAGCAGCGCGGCGGCTTCGCGCGCAGCTCCACCGTCCTCGGCGTCGGCGTCATCGCCGCGGTCGGCGCGGGCGGCATGGCCAGCGCCAACACCGGTAAGCCACCGGTCTCCCTCTCCCTGCCCGACATGCCCTCCGTCGGTTCCCTCTTCGACGACGGCTCCGCCGACACCCAGGCCGCCGAGGCCGGCACCACCGCGCTGAGCAGCGTCGGCGTGACCACAGCCGACGGCGAGGACAGCACCGACGCGGGCGAGGCCCTGCGCAACCGGATCATGGCCCAGGCCGAGCAGCAGCAGGGCCAGGCCGAGAGCAAGGCCACCGCCGTCGCCCTCGCCACCGCCGAGAAGCAGGCCGCCGACGCCGCCGCCAAGGCCGAGAAGCAGGCCGCCGCCAAGGCCGCCGAGGCCAAGGAGGAGGCGGAGGCCGCCGCCGCGAAGAAGGCCGAGAAGGAGCGGCTGGCCAAGCTGGCCGAGCAGTACACGCTGCCGACCTCCTCGTACACGATCACCTCGACCTTCGGCCAGGCCGGGTCGATGTGGTCCTCCGGCCACCACACCGGCCTCGACTTCGCCGCCCCCACCGGCACCCTGATCAAGGCCGTCCACAGCGGCACGGTCACCGAGGCGGGCTGGGCCGGCGCCTACGGCTACCGCACGATCCTCACCCTCGACGACGGCACCGAGCTGTGGTTCTGCCACCAGTCCTCGATCAGCGTCACGGCCGGCCAGAAGGTCTCCACCGGCGAGGTCATCGGCCGCGTCGGCGCCACCGGCAACGTCACCGGCCCGCACCTGCACCTGGAGGTCCACCCCGGCGGCCAGCCCACCGGCATCGACCCGATGGCGTGGCTGCACGGCAAGGGCCTCACCCCCTGAGCGATCCCCTCCGCCGAAATCCGGCGCCGGTGGCGGAATGCGATCATCCGCCGCCGGCGTTGACATGACGTATGACGTCACTACGTAAACTCGGCACTTCCGACCTCGAGGTCTTCCCGCTCTCCCTGGGCGGCAACGTCTTCGGCTGGACCGCCGACGAGGAGACCTCCTTCGCCGTCCTGGACGCCTACAGGGCGGCCGGCGGCAACTTCATCGACACCGCCGACGCCTACTCCGCCTGGATCGAGGGCAACCAGGGCGGCGAGTCCGAGACGATCATCGGCAAGTGGGTCAAGGCCCGCGGCAACCGCTCCGACGTCGTGATCGCCACCAAGGTCAGCCAGCACCCCGAGTACCAAGGACTGTCCGCCGCCAACATCAAGGCCGCCGCCGACGCCTCCCTGCGCCGCCTGGGCACCGACTACATCGACCTCTACTACACCCACTTCGACCAGCCCGAGGTGCCGGTCGAGGAGATCATCGGCGCGCTGGACGAGCTGGTGAAGGCCGGCAAGGTCCGGCACATCGCCGCCTCCAACATCGGCGCCGAGCGCCTGAAGGCCTCCCTCGACTTCTCCGACCGCGAGGGCCTCGCCCGCTACGTCGCCCTCCAGCCCCACTACAACCTGGTCTCCCGCGACACCTACGAGGGCCCGCTGCAGGACCTCGCGGCCCGGGAGGGCCTCGCCGCGGTCCCGTACTTCGCCCTCGCCGCGGGCTTCCTCACCGGCAAGTACCGGCCCGGCACGACCGTGGACAGTGCCCGCGCCGGCCGGGCCCGGGAGTACGCCGGCTCCGAGCGCGGCCAGAAGGTCCTGGCGGCCCTGGACGAGGTCGCCGCGGCCCACGAGGCCCCGGTCGCCACGGTCGCCCTGGCCTGGCTCGCCGCCCAGCCGACGGTCACCGCCCCCATCGCCTCGGCGCGCACGGTGGAACAGCTTCCGGCGCTGCTCGGGGTGGCCGGGCTGAAGCTGACGGAGGCCGAGGTGGCGAAGCTGACGGAGGCGTCGGCGTAGGTCCGGAGGCTACGACCGGTAGGGGTTGTACGCGGGGTACGGAGCCGCTGGATGGCCGTACCCGTACCCGTATCCGTATCCGTACGTGTAAGGCGCCGGCCCCGCGTACACCGGCCGTACCGGCACCGCCGCGCGCGCCGCGTACTCCAGCGCCGGCCGGGCCAGGTGCCGGCGCTTCCACAGCTCGTCCAGCAGCTCCCGCTCCCGGACCACGAAGTCGGCGCCGGACCTCCCCGTGCGCCCCCGGTGCCGGAGGAACGCGAGCGAGGTGGCGTAGCCCTCGTACCGCGCGACCTCCCGCGCCGCCGGGCGCCCGTGGTGGTGCCGGGCGTAGTCGCGGGCCATCCGCCGCGCCCGCATCGACCCGAGCGCGAACGGCTCGGCCGGTCCCAGCCAGCCGGCCGGCACATAGGCCGACAGCTCCGCCCGCACGGTCCGCAGCTCCCGCTGCCGGGTCCGGATCGCGAGCCAGGTCAGCAGCGCGAAGGCGGGCACCATGAAGGCGCCGTAGACGGCGAAGAAGCCGTACTCGCCGAAGGTGGAGGAGCTGTTCCACAAGGCGTGCATGCCCATCGCGAGCAGCAGTCCGCAGACCGGCAGCAGGGCCCGCCGCACGTGCTGCCGCTCGACGGACAGCGCGGCGAAACCGAACCCGATGCCGGTGAGGACGGTGAAGAGGGGGTGCGCGAACGGGGACATCACGATGCGCACGAAGAAGGTGGCGGCGGTGACGGAGGCGATGCCGCGGTCGCCGGTGAGCTGGTCGGTCCCGAAGGCCGTACCGAGATAGAGGATGTTCTCGGTGAACGCGAACCCGGTGGCGGTGAGGCCCGCTATCACCACGCCGTCCACGATCCCGGTGAAGTCGCGCCGGCGGAAGAGGAAGACCAGCAGCACGGCGGCGGCCTTCGCGGACTCCTCCACGATCGGGGCTATCACGGTGGCGCCCAGCGTGTCGGCGCTCGCCGGGTCCGCGGTGGAGGTGGCTATCCACTTGGTCGCGAAGCTGTTGGCCACGATGGCCATGAGCGCCGCCGCACAGGCGCCCCAGGCGAAGGAGAAGACCAGGTTCCGCCAGGGGCCCGGCTCCACCCGGTCCAGCCACCGGAAGGCGGCTGTCAGCCAGGGCACGGGCAGCACGGCCAGGCCGAGCCCGACGAGGAAGCCCTCGGTGCCGGTCTGCCGCCGTACCAGGGCGAGGATGACCAGCCCGGACAGCGCCAGCAGGCTGCTCAGCGCCCCGTACCGCACCCACCGGCGCTGCCACCAGTGCGGGTGGCGGAGCACACCGTCGCCGGGGCTCGGGGGACGCGTCGGAAACGGGGGACTGGTGGCCACGGCATCGACCCTAACGGGGACGGTACGAGGGGCTGGGGCGGATCAGCGGTCCTGCTCGGCGGTCCTGTGCGGTACGCGCCGGAACAGCAGGTCGTTCACCACATGACCCTTGTCCAGTCCCTGCCCCTCGAAACGGGTCAGCGGACGGAACGCGGGGCGCGGGGAGAAGCCGCCGTCCGGCCGGGTGTTCTCGAAGTCGGGATGCGCGGTGAGCACGTCCAGCATCTGCTCGGCGTACGGCTCCCAGTCGGTCGCGCAGTGCAGGAGCGCGCCGGGCCTCAGCCGGGTCGCGGCGAGCGTCAGGAACGCGGGCTGGATGAGCCGCCGCTTGTGGTGCCGCTTCTTGGGCCAGGGGTCGGGGAAGTAGACGCGCAGCCCGTCCAGCGCGTCCGGGGCGAGCATCTCCCGGAGCAGGATGATCGCGTCGCCGTTGGCGACCCGGACGTTGGACAGACCGTTCCGCTCGGCGAGGCCGAGCAGGTTTCCCTGGCCGGGGGTGTGCACGTCGACGGCGAGGATGTTGGTGTCCGGGTCCCCCGCGGCCATCTGCGCGGTGGCCTCGCCCATCCCGAACCCGATCTCCAGCACCACGGGACGGTCGTTGCCGAACAGTTCGGCGAGGTCGATCACCCGCTGCCCGTCGATGTCCAGCCCCCACTTCGGCCACAGCCGCTGCAGCGCGTCGGCCTGCCCGGCCGTCACCCGGCTCCGGCGCGGCTGGAAGCTGCGGATCCGCCGCTCGAAGTGCGACCCGGCGGGATCCGCCTTGGGCCCGTCCGGAAAGCGCGGCTCTCCCTTGGCCCGGGAGTGCCGGACGGGGGCACCGGGGGTGTGGGGGGCCGCGGAGGCGGCTTCGGGGGCGTTGAGGAAGTCAGACACAGTACGACCGATTTTACGGCGCTCCCCGCGGGAACCCGGTCAGCCGAGGTCCCCCAGCATCTCCAGCACCCGCCGCCCGACCTCCCTCCCGATCGGCAGGGACGCCGTGGCCGCCGGGGACGGCGCGTTGAGGACGTGCACCGCCCGCGCCCCCTCTCTGATGAGGAAGTCGTCGACCAGCGTCCCGTCCCGCAGCACCGCCTGCGCCCGCACCCCGGCGGGGGCCGGCACCAGGTCCCCGGCCTCCACCCCGGGCAGCAGTCTGCGCACGGCCTCCAGGAACGCCCCCCTGGACACCGACCGCCGCAGCTCCCCGGCCCCGTACCGCCAGTGCCGCCGGGCGATCGCCCAGGACCCCGGCCACGCCAGCGTGCCGGCCAGCTCCCGGGGCCGTACGACCCCCCAGCCGTACCCCTCCCGGGCCAGCGCCGGCACCGCGTTGGGCCCGATGTGCACGCCGCCGTCGATCCCGCGGGTCAGATGCACCCCGAGGAACGGGAACGCGGGGTCCGGCACCGGATACACCAGCCCCCGCACCAGCTCCGGCCGCGCCAGCTCGTAGTACTCCCCGCGGAACGGCACGATCCGCACTCCGGGCTCGTCACCGGTCATCCGGGCGACCTCGTCGCAGTACAGCCCGGCGCAGTTCACCAGCACGCGCGCGCGGACGACGTCCCCGGCCGCGGTGAGCACGGCCACGCCCCGCTCCGGCCGCCGGTCCACCCGGACCACCCGGGCGCCGTACCGGATGTCCGCCCCGGAGGCCCGCGCCAGCTCCCGGGCGACGCCCACGAAGTCGCACACCCCGGTCGTCCCGACGTGTATCGCGGCGAGCCCGCGCACCTCCGGTTCGTACCCGGCGATCTGCGCGGACCCCAGCTCCCGCACCGGGATGCCGTTCTCCCGGCCGCGCTGCACGAGCGCGTGCAGCCGGGGCAGCTCCTCCCGCTCGGTGGCGACGATCAGCTTGCCGGTGACGGCGTGCGCGATGCCGTACTCGGCGCAGAACTTCACCATCTCGGCGGCGCCCCGCACCGCGTACCGCGCCTTGAGCGAGCCCGGGCGGTAGTAGATCCCGCTGTGGATGACCCCGCTGTTGCGCCCCGTCTGGTGCTGCGCGGGCCCGGCCTCCTTCTCCAGCAGCGTCACGCGCGTGCCGGGCGCGGCCCGCGTGATCGCATACGCCGTCGACAGCCCGACGATCCCCCCGCCGATCACGAGCACATCACAGTCGTACGCCCCGGCCCGCACCGAGCACCACCTCCACTCCCGATAGTGCACTGCGCCACTGACAGTGCCTTCAAACACCGGGGTACGGCAGCACCGCTCAGGGTGCGGGGCCGTGTCGGCACGCGGCTCCACCACGTGGGCGCGTCACGCCACGGACCGTCCGCGGTCGCCTGATCACCTCGGCCCGGCATGCGCTGAAGCGGCGCGGCCCTACGCCGGAGCCATCAGAAGCGGACGAGCCCGCTCCCGCAGCTCCACCACCCGCGGCTCGTCCCCGTACGGCTCCAGCCGGTGCAGAAGATCCTTCACGTACTCCGTCGTCCGCGCCGACGAGATCCGCCCCGCCACCTCCACGGCCCGCACCCCCTGCTCACAGGCGGCGTCGAGGTTCCCGGACTCCAGCTCGGCGACCGCGGAGACCACCAGCCGCAGCCCGTGCGACCGCACGAACTCCTCCGTCGGCTTCGACAGCGCCTGCTCGGTGAACCGACGCACCTGGCGCGGTGCCTTCAGATCGCGGTAGCACTCCGCGGCGTCCGCGGCGAACCGGTCGTAGCCGTAGAAACCCAGCCAGGTCGGGTCGTTGTCGCCGGGACGGGACCGTTCCAGCCAGCCCTCCGCCGCCTTCAGCGCCGTGCCGGCCGCCTGCGCGTCTCCCGCGCGCGCGTGGGCCCGCGCCTCGACCAGCCGGAAGAAGCTCATGGTCCGCGCGGTCGCCAGCCCCCGGTTGCGCTCCAGGGCCGCCTGCGCGAGGTCCACGCCCTCGTCGCCGAAGCCGCGGTAGGTGGCCTGCAACGACATGGAGGCGAGGACGTAGCCCCCGAGGGGGACGTCCGCCGCCGCGCGCGCGAGCCGCAGCGCCTGGATGTAATACCGCTGCGCGGCCTCCTGCTGCCCGGTGTCGAAGGCCATCCACCCGGCGAGCCGGGTGAGTTCGGCGGACGCGCCGAACAGGGCGCGGCCCACTTCGTCGGAGTAGGAGCCGAGCAGCAGCGGTGCCGCCTCCACCCGCAGGCACTCCGGCACCATCGACGAACGCCAGTCCCCGCCGCCGTACTTGGAGTCCCACCGCCTGGCGTCCTCGGCGGCCTCCCGCAGTTTCTGCACATCGCTGTGGCCGACTTTGATCGGTGCGCCGGCCCCCTCGACGGAGCCCGCCTCCCGCGCGACCGAGGTGTCGGCGGGGGTTATCAGCCACCGTGAGGCGGGCGTTGCGTATGCGCTCACTGCGAACGACCCGGCGAGCGACTGCCAGATGCCACCGGAGCCGGCCCGGCGGCCGGCGAGGTCGAGGCGGTACAGCTCGGTCGCCGACTTGACCGCCTGCCCCACGTCCCGGGGGAAGGCGAGGCCCACCTCCGGCGCGGGATCGGCGTCCGCCAGGCCGATCTCGTGGAGCGGCACCGGGCGGCCGAGCTTCTGGCCGATGGCGGCCGCGATGAGGTGCGGCGCCGCACCCTGCGGCACCATGCCCTTCGACACCCAGCGCGCCACGGACGTCTTGTCGTAGCGAAGCGTCAACCCGCGTTGCGCGCCAAGGTCGTTGACGCGTCGGGCGAGGCCCGCGTTGCTGATTCCCGCGAGGGCGAGAACGGCGCCGAGTTTCTCGTTCGGCCCGCGTTGCTCCCTGGACATGCGCCACCCCTCGACACAGACGGCTGCCGCACTGGCATAACCACGCGGCATTCGTAAACCCAGCGTAGTTCGCCGCATCCCAAGCGTTAAGGGGCATTGTTCCGGATGGCGGGATTGTGGTCCGTACGGCAGTGCGGCCCTGTACGCACCGTGCACGGACTGTCGCCGCGTGCCCCCGCCCGTGTGGCCGTGCGCCCGTGCGTGCGCTCTTCTCCGGCCACCGGGGGAGCGGTTCCATGGCTCTTGCGTGGGTCGGCCCGCTGTACTGGATCCAGTGGGCTGGGGGACACCGCCACCTTCATCCCCGCGGGTGGCGGACCGGTCCGGGAGGCGATGTCCGCCTCCCGGACCGTGCGCGCGTCCGCGCTGCCACGCGCTCCGCGGGCCTGTACGGAGCGTGCTCAAACCCCGGGCCCCGTCTTTTATTTGGCCGAAAACCGACCCCCACCCGATGGGGTGAATTGCCGTCGCGACCATGCAACTTGAGGGCGCTAAGGGCGGTTTGGGGGAGCGCGCAGGGGGCGCATTCGCGCCGCACCGCCCGGACGCCACCCGACCGGCACCCGCCCCGAGTCGGTCAACTCCCCTGGCCCGCCGCACGGACTTCCCCCCACCTCCCCCGATCGAAGGCGGCGCCGCCGACCCTCTCCGGCACGCCCTTCATGGCAGCATGGGGTCCGGTTCGTACGGTGCACTGGTTGTCCACAGCCTGTGGAGGCGTCGATGCGGTGGTTGGTGGGATGGAGCAGCGCCGCCGCGGGCACCGCCGGGATCGGCTCCGCGGGCGCCATCGGATACGACGGCGAGACCCTCCACCCGGTCGGCTCCCAACTCCTGTGGGGCGACCCGGATCCGCTGTGGGCCGTCGGCGACTGGCGCCCCGACGAGGTGCGCGTGGTCCACGCCGACGCGCAGCACCGGATCGCCGTCCTCGGCATCTGCGGCGCCACCGACGAGGAACTGCGCCGCGGACTCGTCACCGCGCGCGGGGGCGCGGTGCGCCATCTGACCACCTGGCCCGGCAGCTACACGGCCGTCGTCCAGGCCGGCCGCCGCATCACCGTCTGCGGCGACCTCGCGGGCGCCCGGCCGGTGTTCCACACCCCGTGGGCCGGCGGCACCGCGTACGCCACCGCCGCGCTGCCCCTCGCCGACCTCGTCGAGGCCAACCTCGACTTCACCCACCTCGCCGCCCTGCTGGCCGCCCCGGACGTACCGGCCGCGCTGCGCGACACCACCCCGTACGACGGCGTACGGCGGCTTCCGCCGGGACACGCGCTGGTGCTGCGCGCCGGAGCGCGGGAGATCGCCGGGTACGAGCCGGTCGCCTCGCTCGCCGTCTCCGCGCCCCCGGCCGACCCCGACCGCGCCGTGGACGCGGTGCGCGACGCCCTCGTGGAAGCGGTCCGCACCCGGCTCTCGGCACCCCGGCACGTGCCCGACCTGGATCCCGGGCCGGTACCGGGCATGGGTCCGGCCGAGCGGCGGGCCGCGCGCGGCATGCCGGTCCCCGGCATCGGCGCCGACCTGTCCGGCGGCCCCGCCTCCGGCACCCTCGCCCTGCTGGCCGCCGGGCTGCCCGGCAGACCCGGCACGCTGCTGGGCCACGGCACGGGCGCCGGGGAACGCCTCCTCGCCGTCACGTTCAACGATCTGACGGTGGCCGGCCGCGAGGCCGAACTGGAACGCGCCGGCGCCCTCGCCGCCAACCCCCGGCTGCACCACGTGGTGGTCACCGGCGGCGAGGAGACCCTGCCGTACGCCGACCTCGACGGCCCCCTGACCGACGAGCCCGGACCTTCCCTGGTGCTGGCGGCCCGGCACCGCGCGCGGCTCGCCGCCGGGAGCGCCGACCACTTCACCGGCCACGGCGCCCGCCAGGTCCTCGACGCCCACCCCGCCCGCCTCGCCGACCTCCTGGTCGACCGCCGGCGGCGCCACCTGGTCCGGCCGGTCGCCGCGCTCGCGCGCGCGGACGGCTCGGTACTGGTCCCCGCGCGCGTGTACGGCGCGGCCCGGCGCCTCGCCCGCACCCCCTACCGGGCGGGCCTGGAGGTACTGGCCGAGCGGCTGATGCGACGGCGGTTCGACGAGCCCAGGGGGGCGGTCGGCGCGTCCCTCGCCGCGCTGACCTGGGCCGGACCGGGGCCCGCGGCCCGTTGGCTGACGGGGGAGGCCTTGGCTGAAGTATCGGTTCTGCTCCAGGCGGAGGCGGACCGCTCCGGCACCGGCGCGCAGCGCCCCGGCGACTACCGCGCGCGTGCGGCACTCGCCCGGCACGCGGCCGACCTGCGTGTCCTGGAACAGGCCGCGCAGATCCGCTCCCAGCGCCTGCACGCGCCCTTCCTCGACAACCAGGTCGTCCGCGCCTGCCGCGACCTCCCTGAGGCCCTGCGCGTCCAGCCCGGCGCCCGCGCCGCCATCCTCCGCAGAGTCCTGCAGGGCGCCGGCGTCACCGACCTCCCGCCCGGCTGGGGCGCCCCCTCCCACGCCCCGACGGCAGCGGCCGCGCGCGGGGGGCTGCGGCTCGCGGCCGACCCCCTCCTGGACCTCTTCTCCACCCCCCTGCTGGCCGACGCCGGCCTGGTCGAGGCCCGTGTCGTCCGCAAGGCCGTCCGCTCCGCCGCGGCGGGCGAGCCCCTCCCGCTGGACGGCCTGGCCGACCTCGTCTCCCTGGAACTCTGGCTCCGCCGCCTCCTGTCCCGCCGCGGCACGTGCTGGACGGGAACGCCGACACGGTCCCGCGCGGTCCCTTCGGGGATCCAGCCGCGGAGAAGCGCGCTCACGCCGGGGGTGTGAACGGCGGGGACGTGAGCGGTGGGGGTGTGAGCGGGTGCGAGCGGCGGGGCGTGAGCGGTGGGGGCGCGAGCGGTGGAGGCGCGAGCGGTGGGGGCCGTGTCCGTCGTCGGGCCGCGGGACCGACCGTGGTGGCTGGTCGCGCGGTTCCCCGCGCCCTGGGGGACTGTGGGCCGCAGGTGGCGCAGGCGGCGCAGGCAGGGCAGGTCCGCCGCTGTGGGCGGTCGTGCTGCGGGTGGTCGTGCTGCGGGGGCGGTGTCCGCGCGGCACACGCCGGCGCGGGCGAGTGCCCCGACCCGCGGAAACCGCAGCGCAGGGCGCTCCGAAACGCCCTGAGCCGAAACCCCCGTGCCCCACTCCCCGCACCACCGCCACAATGACCAGGTGCGGTACAGAATCCTGGGCGTAACCCAAGCAGCAGACGACCAGGGCACCCCCGTACCCGTCGGCGGACGGCGCCTGCGCACGCTCCTGGCCGCCCTCGCCCTCCGCCCCGGCCGCACCGCCGCCGCCGAGACCCTCGTCGACGAGGTCTGGGCGGACGACCCGCCCCAGGACGCCCACGCCGCGCTCCAGGCCCTCGTCGGCCGTCTCCGCCGTACCCTCGGCCGGCACACCATCGTCTCCACCCCGGGCGGCTACCGCCTCGAAGCGTCCGAGGACGACGTGGACCTGCACGTCTTCGAACGCCTCACCCGCACCGGCACCCAGGCCCTCACCGCCGGCGACCCGGCCACCGCCCACCGCACCCTCACCGAAGCCCTCGCGCTCTGGTACGGCCCGGCCCTCGCCGACCTCCCCGACCGCACCGCCGCCACCCGCCCCGACGCCCTGCGCCTGGAGGCGACCCGCGCCCGCGCCGCCGCGGCCCTCGCCCTCGGCCGCGCCCAGGAGGCCGTACCCGAGCTGCGGGAGCTGACCGCCGCCCACCCCTACGACGAGCCGCTGCACGTCCTCCTCATCCGCGCCCTGCGCGACTCGGGCCGCCCGGCCGACGCCCTCGCCGCCTACGAGTCCGCCCGCCGCACCCTCGCCGACACCCTCGGAGCCGACCCCGGCCCGGAACTGAGGACCCTGCACGCGTCGTTGCTGAGACAGGACCACTCCGAGCGTCCCGAGCGTCCCGAGCCCCCGGGGCACCTGTGGCGCCCGGGAGCGCGGCCTCCCGCCCAGCCGCCCGAGCGCACCGGGAATCTCCGCCCCCGCCTGACGTCCTTCGTCGGACGGGAACCGGAGCTCGAGGCCATTCGTTCCGACGTGCACAGGGCCCGCCTGGTCACCCTGACCGGACCGGGCGGCTCCGGAAAGACCCGCCTCGCCGAGGAGGCCGCCGCCCCGCTCGGCTCGGCCTGGCTGGTCGAGCTGGCCGCGCTCGACCGGCCCGAGGCGGTGCCCGGCGCGGTGGTCAGCGCGCTCGGTCTGCGCGAGACCGTGCTGCTGACCAACGACCTGGCGACCCCGCAGGCCGACCCCACGGCCCTGCTGATCGAGTACTGCGCGCCGCGCGGCCTGCTCTTGATCCTTGACAACTGCGAGCACGTCATCGGCGCGGCAGCCGCCCTCGCCGAGACCCTCCTCACCCGCTGCCCCCGGCTCACGATCCTCGCGACCAGCCGTGAACCCCTGGGCGTCCCCGGCGAGTCGGTGCGCCCGGTCGAGCCCCTCGTCCCCGAGCAGGCGCGCCGCCTCTTCGCCGAGCGCGCGAAGGCCGTCCGTCCCGACGCCGACGCGGTGCTCGGCGACACCGAGGCCGTGGCGGAGATCTGCCGCCGCCTGGACGGGCTGCCGCTCGCCATCGAGCTGGCCGCCGCCCGGCTCAGGCTGCTGACCCCGCGGCAGATCGCCGACCGCCTGGACGACCGCTTCCGGCTGCTCACCTCCGGAAGCCGCACGGTCCTGCCCCGCCAGCAGACCCTGCGCGCGGTCGTCGACTGGTCCTGGGAGCTGCTGGACGAGCGGGAGCGGACGGTCCTGCGCGAGGTGTCGGTGTTCGCCGGCGGCTGGGACCTCGCGGCGGCCGAGGCCGTGTGCACCGGCCCGGCGGCCGACCTGATCGGCGCGCTGGTCGACAAGTCCCTCGTCGTCGCCGCACCGCACGACCCCGACGGCACCGGCTCCGGGACCGGCATGCGCTACCGCATGCTGGAGACCATCCACGACTACGCCACCGAACGCGCGGCCGAGGTCCCCGGACTGCGCGCGGCGGCCGAGCGGCGCCACCGCGCGTGGGTGCGGGCGCTGGTGGAGGAGGCCGAGCCGCGGCTGCGGTCGGCGGCCCAGCTGCCCTGGATCGCCCGCCTGGAGACCGAGCTGGACAACGTCCGCGCGGCCCTGGACCGCGCGGTGCGCGCGGGCGACGAGGCGGAGGCCGGCGCCATCGTCCTGGCCATCGGCTGGTTCTGGTGGCTGCGCAACCACCGCCAGGAGGCGGTGAGCTGGATACGGCGGGTGCTCCGCCTGGGCGCCGCCCTGGACACCCTGCCCCCGGGCACGCCGGCCGTCGAGGCGATGGCTCGGGCGGAGTCCGCGGACCCGGTCGGCGCCTTCCTCGCCTCACCCGACGGCGAGGCCGGGCACCCGCTGCACGAGCTGCGGATGGACCTGCGGATGCTCGACCTGTTCCTGACCTCGGAGACGGACACGGAGAACCTGGCGGCCGACGACCGCGCCGCGGAATACCTCGCGCGCGTGCGGGCGGCGTACGAGCGCGGCGGCCCCCCGGCCGCCCGGCTCCCCGGCGTCGTCTGGCCGCTGACCGCCTACTACCTGGGCGGCCCGGTGGACCTCCGCCCGGACCTGACCGCGGCGCTCGACAACTGCCGCCGCCACGGCGGCGACTGGGAGGTCGCCGTCGCCCTGATGTACCGCGCCCACGTCACCGTGGACTCAACGGGCAACCTGAACGGCGTGGACGAGGACCTGGCCGAGCTGCGGGTGCTCGGCCGGCGCGTCGGTGACCGCTGGGTGCGGGCGCAGGTGTGCAGCGCGGCCGGAGAGGCGGCCATGGCCCGCGGCAGGTACGACGAGGCGCGTGGCGAGTACGAGGAGGCGCTGCGACTCGCCCACGAGGTGGGCGCGCACGCCGAGTCGCCGTTCCTGATCGCCCGGCTCGCGGAGATCTCCTACCGCTCCGGCGACCGGGAGGCCGCCCTGGCGGCCCTGGACGAGGCGGGGGCGGCCGCGGACCGGTACGCGCTGCCGGAGTCCCGGGCCTTCGTCCTGCTGATGCGGGCCCTCATCGCCCTGCACGACGGACAGCCGGTCCTCGCGCGCGAGCTGTACGACGCGACGTGCGCGCTGATCGGGGACGGCGCCCCGCCCCCGCAGTTCGTGGCCGACCTGCGAAAGGTCGAGGCGCTGCTCGTGGCGGCCGAGTCGGGACCGGCGCGGGGCGCTCCGGTCCTGGCGGACGCCCTGCGGCGGGCCGTGGCCGACCGGTGCGCGGAGTCCATCACGGCCGGTCTGGTGGACGTGGCGGCCGCGTTGCTGGCCCGGCTGGGAGATCTCCCGGGCGCGCTACGGCTGTTCGCCGCCGCGGATCACTGGCGAGACGGCCGCGAGCGCCCCGAGCCGGAGCGCAGCGAGGCCGCCCGGGTGCGCGCCGGCGCCCGCGCGGCACTCCCGGTCGACCGGTACGCCGCCGAGTGCGCCCGGGGCGCGACCCTGGGCGTGGCGGACGTCCTGGAGGAGCTGGACGCCGTGCCGGCGGCCGCCGCGGGCCGCCGGGACCCGGCTACCGGCAGGTGAACCGGGACTTGGCCCAGTCCGCCAGTGCCACCTCGTCGATGCTGTTGCCGTGCGGCTGCACCACGAGCCGTACGGTCCTGCGCCCGGTGAGGTCCACATGGACGGGGACGGCCCGGTCGCGGCCCTCGACCATGCCGGACCGCCACAGCGGGATCCCGTCGGCGTAGACCGAGAAGTAGACCTTGCCGAGGCCGAGGGTCATGTCGTCGACGCCGGCCAGTGCGTCGTAGGCGGTGCACTGCCGGTTGAGGGCGATGGTGACGGAGGACTCGCCGTGCACGGTGACCCCGCGCGCGTACCGCTTGCCGCCGGTCGACAGGCCGTACCGCTGCCACACCCAGCTGCTCTCGCCCAGCACGATCTCGGGCCGGGTGCCGTCGCCGGTGACGTCGAAACGCAGGTCGCTCAGCTCGTAGACGGCGGGGGCGGGCGGCGGAGTGGGCGTCGTGGTGGGCTTCGGTGTCGGTGTCGGTGTCGGTGTCGGTGTCGGCCTGGGCTTCGGGGCGGGCGTGGGCGTGGCCGTGGGTGCCGGCGTCGGCGTGCGCCCCCGGGTGGGCGTGGGCGTGGGTGCCGGCCGTGCGGGGGCGAGGACCGCGGGCCGGGCCGGGGGCTCGGTCGCGGGTTCGGGCGTCGGCGTGGGCGAGAGGGCGGGCGTGCTCGACGCTGCGGGCGGGGGCGTCCCGGGCCGTACGACGGTGGCGGACGGCGCCGGCCGGGCGGCCTCCTTCGCCGGACGGCTGTCGTTCACCAGGGCCAGCGCGACCGCGGCGGCGGCCACCGCGACCACACCGGCCGCTATCCCGGCCTTGACCGGTGCCCCCAGCCCCTCGGAGGCCGCGGCCCCGCCCGCACCGGACGCGCCGCCGGACGACCCCCCGGCCGCGGCGGCGGCCCCGGCCGCCCCGCCCGCGCTGCCGGCCACGATCCCGAGGGCCTTGGCGTACCCGGCCGCCCCGAACCAGCCGATGACCGCGACCGGTACGACACCGGGGATGCCGCTCGCGACCTCCTCGATCTGGGCCGCCGCCAGCCGGCACCTGGCGCACTCCTCCAGGTGTTTGCGCAAGCCCCGTTCGGCCCGGACGCGCAGCTTGCGGCGTGCGTAGGTGCCCAGTTGGTCGGCGTACCGGGCGCATGCCTCGTCGTGGGTGAGGGTGGCGCTGACGTGGGCCTGGAGATAGGCCTGCCGCAGCCCCTCGCGCGCGCGACTGGCGAGCACCCGGGTGCCGTTGGCGTCCAGTCCGAACAGGACGGCCACCTCGCTCGGGGACTCGTCCTCCACCTCGGTGTGCCACAGCACGGCCTGCCAGCGTTCGGGCAGCGAGCGGAAGGCCCGCATGGCCATGGACTGCTCGGCCTCGTGGAGGGCGCGGACGTCGGCTCCGAGATCGAGACCCGCTCCGGAGGAGCCGACGAACGCGGTGTCGGCGGACGTCTCCGGGACGCGGGCGGCGGCCTGCTGGGCGAAGACGGCGAAGTCGTCGACGAGCTGCTCGCGCCGGGCGGACCTGGTCCAGTGGGCGGCGACCCGCCGCACGGAGGTCAGCAGGTAGGCCCGCACGGCATGCTCGGGCCCGGATCCGCCGCGTACCGCCTGCAGCATCCGGGCGAAGACCTCGGCGGTGAGGTCGTCGGCGGTGTGACCGTCCCGGCAGCAGGTGCGCGCATACCGCCGTACCGCGTCCGCGTGCCTGCGGTACAGCTCCTCGTAGGCGGAGTCGTCACCGCCGCGCATCCGCTCGATCAGCTCGCCGTCGGCGGGCGGCATCTCCCGGGGCGGCGGCAGCACGCGGCGCTCCCGCTGGGCCGGCACGCTTCCGTCGCCAGGGCCTGTGGACTCTGAGGTGGCAGAGGAGGCGGAGGAGGTTGAGGAGCCGGAGGATGCTGAGGCGCCGGAGGACCCGGGGGAAGCGGGGGAGCCGGAGGACGCGGGGCGCCCGCCTTGCTTCGGTACGTGGGGTGGGGTCAGCCCGGGGCTCTCCGCGCCCCCGTCGTCACCGTGCGACTCGTCCCACCCGTCAACGCCCATCGCCGACAGCCCCCGACACCGGCCAAGCCCAACCCGTCACCGGCTCAGGGTGCCACAACGGCGTCTCCCGTCCCCCCGCCCGCACACCCCATCCACTCATCCGAGCGGACTTCCCCCCGGAACTCCGAACACCCCTCGAACACACCTGGGCAAGGGCCTGCCACCCCCGCTACCCGCCGACGGCGAACCCGCCCACCAGGGCCACCCGCACCACCCGACCGCGAAGGCCGCACGGGTGGTACGGGCGGCACGGGGGGCACCCGGCGGTGCCTGCGGTACTGGCGGTACTGGCGGTAGGGCGGTACGGGCGGTGGTCCCGCCGGAAACGAGGACGCCCCACCGCCCCAGCCGCCCCGGACAGCCGGACGCAGCCGGAGCCGGGCCCGTCAACCACGGGGGCCGGCCCCGCCCCTACGCCGGCCGGGACCGCAGCCCCTCCAACAGGATGTCCAGCAACCGAGCCGACGCGGCGGCCTGCTGTGCCGCGTCCGGCAGCGACGGCGCCGCCGTGGCGATCACCAGCAGCACGTCGCCCACGGACACGTCCGTCCGCAGCTCACCCGCCGCCCGAGCCCGGTCCACCAACTGCCCGACCACATCGAGCAGCGCCCCGGCCCCCGCGTCGTCGGCCGGCACCGCGGCCTCCTCCGCCACGAGCCGCAGCTCGGGGCCGCCCGGCTGCACCCGCTGCTGAGGCACCCGAGCCTCGACCGCCCCGGCGGAACCAGCCGACCCGGCGCCGACGGATCCGGCACCGACGGACTCGGCACCGACGGACTCGGCACTCATGGACTCGGCCGAACCGGTCGAGCCGACCCGCAGCACGTGCGGCGGCAGCAGCCGCCCCGCCCCCGACGCCACCGACGTCCGCAGGAACCGCGACAGCGCCGACCACGGCTCCTCCTCCTGCCCGAGCGCCGCCCGGGCCTGCTCGGTCAGCCGTGCCGTCTCCTCCTCCGCGATCCGCCGGACCAGCACGTCCTTGCTGGGAAAGCGCCGGTACACCGTGCCGACCCCGACCCGGGCGCGCCGCGCCACGTCCTCCATCGGCGCGCCGTACCCCAGCTCGCCGAACACCTCACGCGCCGCACGCAGCACGTGCTCCAGATTGCGCTGTGCGTCCACCCGCAGCGGAGTCGTGCGCGCCATGTCCGCGCGCCCGTTGCCCCCCGCCCCGGTCATCGCCTTGCCACCGGCCCCGATGGCGGCTGCGGATGCCCAATGCGTGTCCTGAACATGCATGTGTTTCCCCCGGTAATGACGTCTCCCCCCGGAGACTCTCCCCGCCACTGAATCCGAAGTGAGCGAAGTGGCATCGGTCCCGACCGGACCCACCCGTCGCGGACCCGTTCGACCACATTCCCCGCACCCCGTCGACACACGAACATAGTTGAGAGGAAGTCAATTCAGAAGGGGCAGGTTCCGCACAGTGCGCCCCTCGATCGGAGTACGAGGCGTGTACGTCCCGATTCCCGCCCTTCGCACCCTCTGGTCCGCCCCTGCTGACCTGCCCCCTTTCGTCCCGCACCGGCACCGCGGCCGTCCCCGCGTACACCCGGCCGCCGGTCACACAAATTGCCGGGGCTGTGGACAAACACCAGCGACGGGTGCGTCATGGGATGGTGAAGGAACGTGCGCGCATTCTGGTTGTCGGCGGCGGCTACGTCGGGATGTACACGGCCCTGCGTCTCCAGCGGAAGCTGAAGGGCGAGCTGAGGCGGGGAGAGGTGGAGATCACCGTCGTCACCCCCGACCCCTACATGACGTACCAGCCGTTCCTCCCCGAGGCCGCCGCGGGCTCGATCTCCCCGCGCCATGTCGTGGTACCGCTGCGCCGCGTCCTGGACCACTGCCACATCGTCGTCGGCGAGGTCACCAGCATCGACCACGCCGTACGCACCGCCGCCGTCACCACCCTCGCCACCGCCGACGAGGGCGCCGCCGAACTCCTCGGCTACGACGAACTCGTACTCGCCCCCGGCTCGGTCTCCCGCGCCCTGCCCATCCCCGGGCTCGCCGAGTACGCCATCGGGTTCAAGACCGTCGAGGAGGCCATCGGCCTGCGCAACCACGTCATCGAGCAGATGGACATCGCCTCCTCCACCCGCGACCCCGCGATCCGCGACGCCGCCCTCACCTTCGTGTTCGTCGGCGGCGGCTACGCGGGCGTGGAGGCCCTCGCGGAACTGGAGGACATGGCCCGCTACACCGCGCGCTACTACCACAACCTCCGCCCCGAGGACATGAAGTGGATCCTCGTGGAGGCCACCGACCGCATCCTCCCGGAGGTCGGTCCCGAGATGGGCCGCTACACCGTCACCGAGCTGCGCCGCCGCAACATCCAGGTGCTCCTCGACACCCGCCTGGAGTCCTGCGCCGACCGTGTCGCCGTCCTCAGCGACGGCCAGCGCTTCCCGACCCGCACGGTCGTGTGGACGGCCGGCGTCAAACCGCACCCGCTGCTCGCCGCCACCGACCTGCCGCGCACCGACCGCGGCCGGCTCCGCTGCACCGCCCAGCTCACCGTCGACGGCACCGCACACGCCTGGGCCGCGGGCGACGCCGCCGCCGTACCCGACGTCACCGCCGCCGAACCCGGCACGGAGACCGCGCCCAACGCCCAGCACGCGGTCCGCCAGGCGAAGGTCCTCGGCGACAACATCGCCCACTCCCTGCGCGGCGAGCCCCTGCAGACGTACGCGCACAAGTACGTCGGCTCGGTCGCCTCCCTCGGCCTGCACAAGGGCGTGGCACAGGTCTACGGGCGCAAGCTGAAGGGCTACCCTGCCTGGTTCATGCACCGCGCGTACCACCTCAGCAGGGTGCCCACCGTCAACCGCAAGGCCCGCGTGCTCGCCGAGTGGACCCTCGCCGGACTCTTCAAACGGGAGATCGTCTCGCTCGGTTCACTCGAACACCCCCGTGCGGAGTTCGAACTCGCGGCCGGTGGAAAGCCTCCTCACAGCCCCTCCGACGACCCGAAGGGGTCGTCCTGACCGGACCCAGGAACTCCACGGCCCGCCCCGGCGTCTGACGGTTGTCGCCCGCCGCGGCCCGCTCCCTGCCAGACTGCCCTACGACGTCGGACGGGCACCCGCCCGCCCTAGCACCCACGAGGCTTTCCCCAAGTGAACTTCACGCGCTGGAGCGCCCGGCTCCCCGGAACGCAGCGCCGCGCCGCCGCGCGGACCGAGACGGCGGTCTCCCCGGAGAGACGGGGGGAGGGCTCCGTTCCCGCGGCCCGCGCCGAACAGCCCGCCGACGGCACCTCCCCGGTGCCCGCCGTCGACGAACTGCCCGCGCGTGACGTCCTGGACCGCGTCCCGGCCCTCGTCGCCCTCGTCCACGGCCCCGACCACCGCATCGCCTACGTCAACGACGCCTACACCACGGCGTTCGGCACCCGCCCCACCGGCGCCCCCGCCCGCGAGGCCCTGCCCGAACTCGCCGAACTGGGCCTGCTCCCGCTCCTCGACCAGGTGCTGCGCAGCGGCAAGCCCCGCACCCTGAAGTCCCGCAAGGCCGTCGACGGCCGCTCGTACACCTTCACCTGCACCCCCGTCGCCGAGGACGGCGAGCGCGACGCCGGCGACGGTGCGGTCCTCGTGTTCGCCACGGACGTCACCGACCACGCCGAGGCCGCCGAACGGCTGCGCGCCAGCGAACGCCGCCAGCGCGAGACCGCCGTCACCCTTCAGCGCTCCCTCCTGCCGCAGGAACTGGAACAGCCCGACGACCTGCGCATCGCCGCCACCTACCAGCCCGGCGGCACCGAGGCCGCGGTCGGCGGCGACTGGTACGACGTGATCACCCTCGGCGGCGGCCGCACCGCCCTGGTCATCGGCGACGTCATGGGCCGCGGGGTGCGCGCCGCCGCCGTCATGGGCCAGCTCCGCACCGCCGTCCGCGCCTACGCCCGCCTCGACCTGCCCCCGCACGAGGTGCTCCAGCTCCTCGACGGCCTCGCCGCCGAGATCGACGCCAACCAGATCGCCACCTGCGTCTACGCCGTCCACGACCCCAACGAGGGCCGCCTGGTGTACGCGTCCGCCGGCCACCTGCCGATCCTGGTCCGCGACGAGAACGGCACGGTCTCCCGCGCGGACGAACCCACCGGCCCCCCGCTCGGCACCGGCGGCTGGATGCACGCCTCCGGCTCCATCGCCCTCGGCCCCGGCTCCACCGCCGTCCTCTACACCGACGGCCTGGTCGAACGCCGCGACGCCGACCTGGACGAGGGCATCGCCGCACTCGAAGCCGCCCTGGCCGGCGCGACCGGCACCCCGCAAATCGTCTGCGACCGCCTGGTCCGCTCGGCCGGCGTCACCGCCGACCACGACGACGACGTCGCCGTCCTCGTCCTCCAGCACCCGGCGCGCACCGGACCCGACGGCGACCTGTTCCGCAACGCCGGCCTGGAACTCCTCGGCGGTGTCGAAGCGGCGCCCCGCGCGCGTGCCTTCGCCTCCGGCGTCCTCACCAGCTGGCGCTTCCCCGCCGAACTCCACGACCTGGGCGTCCTCGCCACCAGCGAACTCGTCGCCAACAGCCTCCAGCACGGCACCCCGCCGATGCGGCTCAGACTCCGCCGCACCGACCGCCGCCTCATCGTCGAGGTCACCGACGGCGACGATCACCTGCCGAGGCGCCGCCGCGCCGAACCGGGCGACGAGTCGGGCCGGGGCATCGCGATCGTGGCGACGATCGCCTCCCACTGGGGCTGCCGCCGCACCCCCGGCGGCGGAAAGGCGGTGTGGTGCGAGTTCGTCCTGCCGGAGGCAAAGCACTGACCGGGGGCCGTACGGTCCCGCGCGGCAGACGGTGACGACACGCGTCCGGTGTTAGAAGCATCAGCCATGACACACGGACACCGCGGCAGCGAAGGCCCTGACGACTCTGACGGCCCCGAGGGTTACGACACCCACCAGGCCCCGATCATGGCCCCCTTCGTGGCCGAGCTGCTGGACGCGGTGGACCTCGGCCCCGGAGACGTCGTCCTCGACCTCGCGTGCGGCACGGGCTTCACCGCCCGCGCCGCCGCCGCGCTGGTCGGCCCCACCGGCCGTGTCCACGGCGCCGACCTCGACGTGGAGATGATCCGGGTGGCCCGGGACCGCCACCCCCGCCTCTACCCGGACATCGCGTTCACCGTGGCCCCCGCCGACCACCTGCCGTACGACACCGGCACCTTCGACGCCGTCGTGTGCCAGCAGGGCGCCCAGTTCTTCACCGGCCTCGGCGCCACCCTCACGGAGACGAACCGGGTCACCCGCCCCGGAGGCCGCTTCGCCGCGACCATCTGGGCCCCCGTCGACCGCCAGCCCTACTTCCTCGCCGTGCAGGCCGCGCTCCGCGAGTACGGCGGCCCCACGGCGATCCGCCACTTCGCGCGGGCCTTCTCCCTGACCGCCGAGCAGCTCACCGCGGCCCTCCGCACGGCCGGCTACGGCCACACCGCCCACCGCGAGATCACCTTCGGCATCACCCTGCCTCCGCTGGACCCCTATGCCCGGGCGCACCTGTCCGCCCTCTGGGGCGGCCTGATCAGAGAGGCCGGCGGCGAGGACGCCCTGAGCCGGGCCGCCACCCTGGTCCGCGAGCAGCTGGCCGACCACCTCGCGGAGGACGGCACGACGACGCTCCCCTTCACGGCGATCCTGACCACGGCGACCCGCTGACCAGCGGGCCCTTCCGCGGCGCCCCGGAAGGGGCCCGGGGCCTACGCCTCCGCGCCCACCGGCTCCGCGGGCGCCCCACCGCGCGTGACCACCCGCGTCCCGCGCGCCAGCCACGGCCGGTCCTGCACGGCGGTGAGCTGCCGGCCCAGCCGCAGCGCCAGGACGGTGATCCCCAGCGAGAACAGCAGGAAGGTCACGATGTACGGCCCGTGCAGAGAGGCCCCGAGCGGACCGCCCACCGCCGGACCGACGGCCAGCGCGAGCTGCTTGACCAGCGCGAACGCCGAGTTGTACTGACCGGCCATGCCCTCCGGCGCCAGATCGGCGACCAACGGCGCGACCGTCGGCGACAGCATCGCCTCACCCAGCCCGAACAGCGCGTACGTCGACACGAACGCGGCCGTGGCCATCTCCTGGCTCCCGTGCCCCAGTCCCGCGCACCCGGCGGCCAGCCAGGCCACCGACCAGATCAGACCGACCGCCGCGATGACCCGGGACCGGCGGCGCCGCTCCACGAGCCTCAGCACGGCGAACTGGGCGACCACGATCATCAGGGTGTTCGCGGCCAGCGCCGTCCCCAGAGCCGACGTGGATATGCCGGCCGCCTCCACGCCGTACGCGCTGAGCCCCGACTCGAACTGTCCGTAGCAGGCGAAGAAGAGGACAAAGCCCAGCACGGACAGCTGCACCATCGCCCGGTTCCCGAGCAGCTGCTTCCAGCCGCCCTTCGCCGACCGCGCGGGCGCGTCCTCCAGGCGCGGCGAGTGCGGCATCCGCACGGTGGCCAGCACGCCGACCAGCAGCAGGAACATCGCCGCCTCGATGGCGAACAACAGGGTGAAGGAGGACACGCGCGTGGTGTCGACCAGGTGGCCGCCTATGAGTCCGCCGACACCCAGCCCCAGGTTCTGCAGGAAGAACTGCATCGCGAACGCACGCGAGCGCGTGTCCGCCGAGGAACAGTCCACGATCATCGTGGCCAGCGCCGGCTGCATCACGGCCTGCCCCGCGCCCAGCGCCGCCGCCGACAGCAGCACGGTCGCGGCGGATCCCGCCAGACCGAGGCTCAGCGCCCCCAGAGCGGCGGTCACCAGGGCGGCGAGCAGGACCGGCAGCGGGCCGCGCCGCACGATCGCCCGGCCGGCGAACGGCAGCACGATCAGCGCGGCCACGGCGAAGACGGCGAGCACGAGTCCCGCCGTCATGGCTCCCAGGCCCCGCACCTGCGCCACGTAGACGTACAGGTAGGGGACGGTGAAGCCGAGCCCGAACGCGCTGAGTGCGTTGCCCACGTGGATCCGGCGCATCGCTGCGCCCATCGCCCTGGTCACGTTCACCTCTCTCATTAGTTAGGCCTGAAGACTTCGAACCTAAAGTTCGAAGCTAAAGGCTACACAATCAAGGACTTCAAGGCAAAGGACCGGCGTGCCATACTGCGCCCATGGCCGACACCCCCGGCGACACCGAGCCGACACTCGAAGAACAGATCGCCGCCTACCAGCGCGAGTTCCAGGACCTCGACCCCCAGGTCGAGAAGGTCGTGTCGGCCCTGTCCCGGCTCAACCGCCGCATGAACGTCGCCTACGGCCGCCAGACCGCCGCCCTCGGCATCAGCAACGCCGAGTGGGAGGTCCTCAAGGCACTGGTCCTCTCCGGCGCCCCGTACCGCCTGGGCCCAGGCGACCTGGCCAAGCGGCTCGGCCTCACCCCGGCCGCGATGACCCACCGGATCGACCGCATGGTCGCCGAGGGACTGGTCACCCGGGAGCGGGACGAGTCCAACCGCGTCCGGGTCATCGTGGAGCTGACGCCCGAGGGCCGCGAGAAGTGGCTGGAGGCGATGCGCCTGGCGACGGTCTTCGAGGAGGACCTGCTCCAGGACCTGACCCCCGCGGAGCGCGTGCTGCTCGGCGAGGTCCTGACCCGGCTCCTGCGCCGGGTCGAGCACGCCCAGCCGGACGCCGGCGGCCGGCTCAGCGACCTGGATTAAAAGATCTTGACAAGGGCTGTTGACACCGCCCTGCCCGATCCGTAGAGTCCTTCGGGTTGCCACGGAGGCGTAACGCTTCTGCGACAACACCTCCCGCCGCACGAGCGGCACCCCACACCACCAGCACGATCTCCCGAACGGGTTGATTTCGGCGTGCCCGAATTCAATTCGAATAGGGGCTCGGCGGCCCGATTGGGAATCGCCGGACGGATCCGCTAGGGTTTGAGGCGTCGGAACGGCCCAACAGCCGGGAGGACAAGCCCACCTGACTGGGAGTCAGACACCGAAAGGGTCTGATAGAGTCAGGACCGCCGGAAAGGGAAACGCGAGAGCGGGAACCTGGAAAGCACCGAGGAAATCGGATCGAGAAAAGATCTGATAGAGTCGGAAACGCAAGACCGAAGGGAAGCGCCCGGAGGAAAGCCCGAGAGGGTGAGTACAAAG
>NZ_JBVKBI010000028.1:0-103480 GCF_055639035.1 Streptomyces sp. NPDC107654 | reverse complement strand
TCGCCGATCTGGCCGGCGACCGCTGGATGGTGGACTCCACGGTAGACGGCGAGTGGGACGGCCTGTGCCGGGCCCTGCGCGCGGCGGGCCTCAACGCCGAGATGCTGCACGGCGATTACCTGACCGCCTACTCCCTGGCCGCCACCGGAGAGGTCGTCACGATCAGCCAGCCCACCGCCCATCCCCGTCCCGACCTGGCGATCCGCCCGCTGAAGGGCGACCCCATAGGGGTGCGCCTCCTGCTGGCGGCCCGCACGGAGACCGAACTGGACGAGGTCTTCCCCGAACTGGAGGAGGCCTACTGGACCGTCGCCCATGAGGTACCGGCGTACCGGGAGCGGCTGAAGCGCGCACGCGGCGGTGGAGCGGCCTCCCTGGCAGGGGCGTTCTGAGCGCACGCGCGCCCCGGAGCCCGTGAGCGCTCAAGGCCTGCCCAGCCCTTCCGGCCGTTCAGGACGCAGACGGGGACGCACGTGGGGACGCATGCGGAGATCGGCGGAGCCGGAGGCCGCCTGGGCGACAACGAACATGTGGCGCCGCCCACCCCGGGAACGGGGCGAGCGGCGCCACACGGGAAAACGGAGACTAGCCGGGGAACGGCTTGGTCTGGTCCTCGTCGGCCTTCCGGCACTGGTCGAGCCGCCGCTGGATGGCGGCCGCGTCGGCGAGCGCCTTCCTGGCCGCCGTGGTCTCGCCCAGTCGCTTCAGCTCCGCGGCCTTGGTCTTGAGCTGCGAGATCTGCTGGCGCATCTGACGCTCGTTGCACGTGACGGTGGCCTTGGACACGATCGCGCCGTGGCCGGCCGGCGTGGCCGCGTGCGCGGGCACCGACGTGACGAGGAAGCCGCCGGCGATGACCGCGGAGACGGCCAGGGCGGACATACGCTTGGTCATAGGTTGTAATCCCCCAGGTAGGGCTTGAGTCGGTCGAAGTGGATCTTACAGAGACCTGTTAACCGGCCGGTAACCGCCCCCCCGGCCCCGTAGGCTCGGACGGGGCGTCAGCGGATGGAACGCCCGGACAGGAGACGACGTGAACGGCATGGAGATCGGGGCGGTGGAAACCGGCAGACTGAGCCTCGTGCCGCTCGCCGTCGAGCACGCGGACGAGATGGCCGAGGTGCTCTCCGACCCGGGCCTGCATGCCTTCATCGGCGGCACCCCGCACACCCCGCAGGCCTTGCGCACCCGGTACGAACGCCTGGTCGCCGGCTCACCCGATCCTTCCCGCACGTGGTGGAACTGGGTGATCCGGCTCCGCGAGGAGGAACGCCTGACCGGAACGGTCCAGGCCACGGTCACGGCCACTGACCACGGATGTGTGGCCGAGGTGGCCTGGGTGGTCGGAACTCCGTGGCAGCGGCGAGGCATCGCCACCGAGGCGGCACGAGGACTCGTCGCCTGGCTGCTGCGGGAGCAGGGCGTGCGGACGATCCGTGCCCACATCCATCCGGACCACCAGGCATCCGCCGCCGTTGCCGCCGCTGCCGGCCTCGCTCCCACCGGTCACCGGCACGAGGATGAGATCAGGTGGGAGCTTCCCTCACCGCAGGCACCGGCCGACCGGCTGTGACACCCCGTCGCGTCAACGGCCGCGCTCGACGCGTAGCGCGTGCTGGTCATGGCACAAGGCGGCCTGACGTTCCACTGCCACCGCTCCCTCCACCACCACCACCGCTCCCTGCACCCGTCACAGCGCGCCCGCCCGGCGCACGCCATCACCGACCCGCCGACCCCGCGACGGTGACGCGCCCGGCCCGCCCGCCCGGTGAACGGCACACCCGCGGCCGACTGCGCAACGGGGCGTGCGCAAGCGCACCCGTACAGCGAGGCGCACGCTGCGCACGCTGATGACGCGCGCCGCACCACCGCGTTCAAAGTCCGCTACGCCAGGCCGTGCGGGGCGGCCTGGGGCCGTATGTGGTTCTCCGGCACGGGGACCGGCTCGTCACCACGGGCGTACACCCGGCCGCGTCACCGCCTGCCACCTGCCGGAAAAGGTGCCCGGGTACGCATTCCGCATCCCTAGACTTCACGGGCTACGGAAACGCGACGGGGGAGGGACATGAGCGGGGACGCGAGCGCGAGCGGTGCGGCGGACGGCGATCTTCCGCTGGTCGCCGCGGCTCGTGACGGCGACACCGACCTGGTGAAGAGGCTTCTCGGGGAGGGCAGCGACGCCGACGTGTGCGACGTCCGCGGGACGCCCGCGTTCTGGCTGGCCGTCCACGCCCGCTCCGCGACCGTCGCGCGGCTGCTGCTCGACCACGGAGCCGATCCGGGGCGGAGCGGGCCGGACGGGCCGCTCCCGCTGCGCGAGGCGGTCGACTGGGGGTCGCCGGCGCTGGTCGAGGTGCTGCTGGACAGCAGGGCACGCGGGCGGTACGGCAAGCAGGAGCTGCTGGAGCTGCGGGACCTGGCGCGTCACTGGCACGAGACGGGCGTCGAGGCCGAACTGCGCCACCGCACAGGGGCCGGAGGTTCCGCCGGCCGTACCCGGGTCCAGGACGACGAGTTCCACAGCGTCCAGGAGTTCTCCCTCGGCGGGACGGCCGTACGGGACGGGCACGCGGCGATCCTCACCCGCCTGGAGGAACTCCTCCGCAATCGCGTCGGCTTCGAGGAGCTGATGGGCCGTGCGCTGGCCCACCCGGACCAGGACCACACCGCGTGGGGAACCGTCACCATCCTGCTGGCCCACCGGCGCGACGAGGAGACCTGGACGGCCGCCGCGGCGCTGCGCGCCCATCCCGACCCGGTCCGCAGGTTGTTCGGTGCCGAGGTGCTGCGGCTGACCCACCTCTTCGACGACAGCGACGAGGACGCGTTCGCCGGGCCCGCCCTGGACATCTTCACCGACTGGGCGGCCGAGGAGGCGGACCTCGCCGTGCTCACCGAGGTGCTGGTCGCCCTGGGAGAACACCCCGGCCCCCGCGCGGAGGCGGCCCTCCTGCCCCACGCCGGCCACCACGACGTCCAGGTACGGCGGGCGGTGGCCCAGGGGCTCAACGCCTGGTCCTCCCCGCCGGCCTTCTCCCGCCCGGCCCGCGCGGCGCTGCGGGAGCTGATGGCGGACAAGGACGCGGTCGTGCGGGAGCACGCCTGTCACACGGTCGCCGAGGGCGCGGACCGGGACCCGGCCCTCACCGACGCCCTGGCCGCCCTGCTGGACGACACGGACCGCCGGGTCCAGGCCGTCGTCGTGTACGGACTCGCCCTCCACGACGACGCACGCTGCGTGGAAGGCGCCCGCCGCCTCGGCCCGCCGCACCCCGAGCGCCCCGACGAGGAGCGCTACCTCGGCGCGGCATGGCGCTACGAGTGGCGCCGCGACGGCCGCTGACGCCCTCTTCCACGGCGGCTAACGGCCGCGCCGCCGCTGCCCGCCGTAGAAGACGGACGCCCCGACCACCACGGTCAGCCCGGCCGTCGTAGCGGCGGTCACCTCGCCGGTGCCCTGGTCCACGGGTCCGTACGGCAGCCACGGATCGAGCAGACCCAGCGGGTCCTCGCGTACCGTGATCCGGTCGCCCTTCCCGGCCTGCCCGAAGCAGTTCTGCATCTGGGAGACCTCGAACGTGCGCCGCCCACCGCCCAGTTCGCGGACCGTGCACAGCATGTCGGCGCCGTGCCCGCGGTGCAGGTCGGCGACGTCCACGACGACCGCGTCCACCGGCTCGCCGACCACCCGCATGTACCCCTCGTACACCGCCGGCCCGGCGAACAGCGTCAGCGCGAAACCGGAGACCGCCACCAGCGTGGCCGCCCCGGCCCGGTGCCACACCCCACCGACCAGGCACGTCGCGACCGCGAGGACGGCCAGTACGACGACCACGCCGAGCAGCGTCACCCACTGCGCCACCCCGGCCCCGAACAGCAGCAGCACCGGTACCGCCACGGCCCACGCCGACGAGTCGACCGCCCTGCGGGCCGGGCTCCACGCCCGCCTCCCGCTCACCGCACCGCCGGGCGGCACGGTCCCCGCCGCAGTTCCCGACCCGCTCATACCCCCGTCGCCTCCCGAACGTCATCAGCCGTCGTACGCCGACGAGGGTACGAGGACGAGACCCGGGCCGACGCAAGGGGAGCGGCCTGCGGGGTCGGCGGTAAACCGGTGGGCACGGAGGGTCCGGTGGCGGGACCATGGACCCGTCACCGAACCGCAACCGCCGAGAAACTGCGAGGACCCGCCCGCGATGCCCGCGACACCCGCCACCCCTGCCCCCGCCGACCCGACGGTCCTCCACCCCATGCCCGAGCAGCCGCGTGTGGTACTGCTCAAACCGCTGGTGAAGTCCCCGCTGATCGAGGTCGGTGAGTACTCCTACTACGACGACCCCGACGATGCCACCGCGTTCGAGACCCGCAACGTGCTCTACCACTACGGGCCGGAGAAGCTGGTCATCGGCAGGTTCTGCGCGCTGGGCACGGGCGTGCGGTTCATCATGAACGGCGCCAACCACCGTATGGACGGCCCGTCGACCTTCCCCTTCCCCACCATGGGCGGTGCGTGGTCCGCGCACTTCGACCTGCTCACCGGTCTGCCGAACCGAGGGGACACCGTCGTCGGCAACGACGTCTGGTTCGGCCACGGGGCCACGATCATGCCGGGCGTGCGGATCGGACACGGAGCCGTCATCGGCACGGGTGCCGTGGTCACCGGTGACGTACCCGACTACGGCATCGTCGGCGGCAACCCGGCCCGACTGATCCGCACCCGCTTCAGCGAGCAGGACATCGCCCGGCTGCTGGCCGTCGCCTGGTGGGACTGGCCGGCGGAGCACATCACCGAGCACGTGCGGACCATCATGTCGGGCAGCATCCCCGACCTGGAGGCCGCCGCACCGGCGTAGCACTCAGCTCCACGAACCCCGCGGGCGCCGCACCGAACACCGCGGCGGCCACCGGGCACCTCGGTGCGGCTACCGCACCGTGTCCGAACGCACCGGCAGGCGCCCCGTCACCGCCTGCCCCAGGGCCAGTGTGCTGAGGCCGAACATGAGGACGCCCAGGGGGACATGGAGCGACGGTACGTGTGCGATGCCCAGGACGACCTGTACGGAGGCCAGGGTCAGGAAACCCGAGGCGTACAGGATGGGGCGGGGTGGCGCACCGCCCGGCCGCCAGGCCAGGACCGCGGCGAGCACGTACAGCATCGAAGCGCCGTACATCACACGGGCACCGGCGCTGTGCAGCGCCTCGCCGTGGGAGGAGGACAGCAGCAGTCCGGCGGTGCCGGCCTGGAAGAACAGCGCCAGGGTCTGCAGGGCGATCGAGACCCTCAGGAACGTCTGGCTGCGGTGGTGTGCCGTCGTCCGCGACGTCATGGTGTGGTTCCCTCCGGGGTGTCTGGGCGTCCGGTGTGTTCACCGGAGGGTGAGCGCGGTCTCCGACGAGATACGCGTCAGTTTCCGCGGGTTGCGGACGTAGTAGAGGCCGGT
The DNA here is from genome assembly GCF_055639035.1 of Streptomyces sp. NPDC107654. Lineage (NCBI taxonomy): Bacteria > Bacillati > Actinomycetota > Actinomycetes > Kitasatosporales > Streptomycetaceae > Streptomyces > Streptomyces sp. NPDC107654. The sequence continues at coordinate 98,039 of NZ_JBVKBI010000028.1, read as the reverse complement.
GATCCGGGCGTCCTCGACGTGGACGGCCATGACGCCGTCGAACGCGCCGTCCCGGTGCACGAGGAGCGCGGGGTGACCGTTGACCACGGTGGGCTCGCAGCTGATCGTGACCCCGGGAACGCGGGCGTCGCCGGTGTAGAAGCGGATCACCTTCTCGGCGCCGGTCATCGGGTGCAGCGCGGCCCGCTTCAGGCCGCCGCCGTCGCTCATCAGGACGACGTGCGGGGCGAGTACGTCCAGGAGGCACTGCGGATCCCCGGTTTCCAGCGCACGCCGGAACGACTCCACCGCCGCCCGGGCGGCGCTCGGGGAGACCGGTGTACGAGGGCGGCGGGCGTCGACGTGCCGACGGGCCCGGAGCGCTATCTGGCGTACGGCGGCGGGGTTCTTGCCGACGGCCTCGGCGATCTCGGGGTAGCCGACGTCGAACACCTCGCGCAGCACGAACACCGCCCGCTCGGTGGGTGAGAGCGTCTCGAGGACGAGCAGCATCGCCATCGACACGCTCTCGGCGAGTTCGACGTCCTCGGCCACGTCCGGCGCGGTGAGCATCGGTTCGGGCAGCCACTGGCCGACGTAGGCCTCCCTGCGGCGCTTCATGCCGCGCAGCCGGTTGAGCGACTGCCGGGTCGTGATCCGCACCAGGTAGGCGCGCGGATCGCTCACCCGTTCCAGTTCGGTCCCGGCCCAGCGCAACCAGGTCTCCTGCAGGACGTCTTCGGCGTCGGCAGCCGATCCGAGCATCTCGTAGGCGACGGTGAACAGCAGGTTGCGGTGCTCCAAAAACCTCTCGGTCGCCGGATCGGCCGCGGCGCGGTCGCTCACGTCGTGCCCTTGTCCTTCACGCATGCCGTCTCCTCGTCTCCCGGGACCACAAGACACCGCGCACGCGGCCACCGTGACGACATGTGAGGCAGATCACTCGGCGCTGTGCCTCAGCGCAGCCCCAGGCAGCACAGCCAGTCGCGAGGTGTCCCGTGGGCGACGGTGAGGAGGGCGGCGAGGGTGCCGGGCAGGCCGGTCAGCAGGTCGGTGGGCCAGGCGGCCGGCGGAGGGGCGGCGAGACGGGCCGTCAGGTGGTGAAGGAGCCGGTTCTTGAGCGCGGCGGCGGCGGGCAGCCGCGCGTGGCGGTCGAACGCGTCGGCCACGGCCAGCACACCGGCGGCGCCGTGACACAGCCCCAGGCGGTCGGCCGGGGTGTCGCCGTAGAGGTGGAACGTCTCGTCGTAGTGCTCGGCGAGCGTGGTGAAGGCGGTCGCGGCCCAGTCCGCGGCCGCCGCGTCCCCAAGGGCGTCGGCGGCGTCCCACAGCGCCCAGGCGACCCCCGGGGTGCCGTAGCACCAGGCCTGGCGGGGGTCGGCCCGGCGTGCGGGCGGACGGTCGAGGCCGGCGCCGGGCCAGGTGCGGATGCCCCGCTCGTCGTCGTACGCCTGCCGGACCAGCCAGCGCGTGGCCCGGCCCAGCGCCGCGGCGATCCCGGCGGCGAGGTCCGTGTCCGACCCGGTCCGGCGCAGCGCGGCGGTGAGCGCGGTGACCACTCCGGCGACGCCGTGCCCCATGCCGGTGTTGACGCGGCCGTGGACCCAGGCGAGGTGCGGGTGGTGCGCGTAGTGCCCGGTGCGCAGCCGTCCCAGCTCCGGGTCGTCGCACAGCAGCGCCAAGTGCTCGGCGAGCGGTCGTGGCGGCGGCTCGGCCGGCGCGGTGGCGCACAGGGCGAGCAGTGTGCCGGCGGGGCCTGAGATGAGGTCGTAGTCGGGGAAGGCGACCGCGCCGGTGCGGTGGCGGAGCGGGCGTCCGCCGAGGTGGGCGGCGAGCCGGTCCGCGGCGGGCCGTAGGGTGGGCTGTACCTGGGCGCCCAGGCCCAGGCCGACGAGCGTGCCGGCCAGGCCGCCGTCGTACAGGGCGGGGTGGGACGGTCCGCGGCCCGCCGTACGGGACCACACGGCCACGGCCTCCGGCGCCGCCCGCCCGTCGGCGACCAGATGGGCCAGGACCGGGATCCCGGGGTCGCAGGGGTGTGCGCCCTGCTCGGGCGCGGCGGCCCACTCCCTCAGGTAGCGGACGGCGAAGCCGCGGACGTCGTCGAGCGGGGTGACCGGTACGGCCGTGTCGTGTGCCATCGTCCTCCTCGCGTGCGCCGGGCCGGGAGGGAGCCGCCCTCCCGGGCGGGCGGCTCCCGGGGCCGGATCAGCAGATCACGACCGTGTTGCAGATGATGATCGTGCACACGCCGCTGCAGCCCTCGCTGTACGCGGCCGACGACGGCAGGTCCTCGCTCGTGATCCGCTCCTCCAGGTCGCTGATCAGGGTGTCGAGTTCGGTGAGTTCATTGGCGGGCATGGGACTTCCCCTTTCGCTCATCGGTTGTGGGCCGCCCCGGCGGGCCGCCTGGCGGGCGGGCCGGGGACGTCGTGCCGGTCCCCGACGGCCAGGGCGTCCGCGGCGGCTGCGGCGAGCCGGGCGGTGCTCTGGTCGTGGGGGAGCCGGAGCAGCAGTTGCGCGGCGACGGCCGCGCCGCCGTGCAGCGGGTCGCGCAGCAGCAGGTCGTCGGGTGCCGGCAGCATCTCCTCCACCAGCAGCGCGGTGCCCGCCTCCCGGGCGCACAGCCGCTCGATCTGCTGGAGGGCCGTCAGCGAGGCGAAGTCGACGGGGACCGGCTTCCCGCCCGGAGCGGTGCGCGCGAACGCGTGCCGGGGCAGGCCGGCACCGCGGCGCAGCAGGGCGAGCGTGCGGACCTTGGCGGACAGGTCGTCGCCCGGCTGCCACAGCCGGCCGCGGTCGATCCGCCAGGTGGCGGGGGCCAGGACCAGGTCGCCGCCCGCGGTCAGCCGCGGCAGCCTGACCCGGTCGGGCAGGGCCGCCTCCGGCGCGTCCAGGCGCACCAGGTAGGAGGCGGCGGGGTGGCTCGCGGCGAGCAGCAGGCGCACCAGGGTGTCGTAGGGCGGGGCGGGGGACCGGGTGGCGTGGTACACGGGGATGATGCGCCGGCCGTCCGCCTCGGCCACGATCCGGCCCCGGCTGCGCCGAAGGCTGATGCGGTCCAGCGGTAGGTGGCGGGCGTGCCGGCCGGGGGCGCCGTAGTACGGCGTGGGGTCCGGGTCGCCGGTCCACCAGCGGGTCGTGACGGGCCGGCGCACGGCGTTCGCGGACCGCTCGGTGAGCGGCGGTACCAGCAGGTCGACGAAGCGGACGCCGGTGCGGTCCTCGACGGCGGCGAGAAACGCGCGGTAGGCGTCGCCGTTGCCGTAGCCGCCGTGCAGGGCGCGCAGTCCGTCGGCGAACCGGGCGTCGAGCACCCCGGCGGCCGAGGCGGTCTCCAGGACGGCCACCGGGCCGGTGCCGGCGGAGGGGGCCAGCGGGCGCAGCAGACAGTCGACCGGCCAGGGCGGCAGGGCGTCGTCGGCGGGGGGAGCGCCCAGGGTGTCCAGCAGCGTGTGGTCGAGGTCGACGCACGCGGCGCCACGGCGGGCGGCGGCGTCGAGGTGGTCCAGCAGCCGGGCGTAGCCGCCGCCGTGGTCGTGGGCGGGGGACCAGCCCGTGTAGCGGCGGGGCGCGGGCGGCGGCTCGTCGGCGCTCAGCCGGTCGGCGAGGATCTCGCCGAGCGGGCGCGCCTGTTCGGTCAGTCCGGCGAGCGCGGGCTGCCGCTCGCCGGGGTCCGCGGGGTGGTCGGCTGCCAGCAGGGCGGCGGTCCGGGCGGCGATCCGCAGTCCGCGCAGGACGCGTGCGACGGCCGCCGCGGGCACGGCGGCGTCGGCTCCGAGCCGGCGGTAGGAGTCGAGGAACCAGGCGTCGGAGCCGCCGCCCGCCGCCGGCCGCGGCAGGGTGCCGGTGGCGGTGACCGTATCGACCTCCACCCAGCCGCTGTGGTGGTGCCGGGGCGCCTGGCAGATCTGCAGCAGGCCCAGGCCGTGCAGGTGCTGGAGGAACCCGCGCAGCACACCCGGGGACAGGGGCGGCCGGCCGGGCGGCGCGGACAGGGACGCCAGCGCCGGCTCCAGTTCGACCAGCGGGCGCGGCCCGTCGGAGAGGAGGGCCAGCACGCCCTCCAGCAGGGGGGTGCGGCGCAGCAGGATCTGCCGCAGCCGGCCGGGTTCGCCGGGAGCCACGACGTAACAGCGCAGCCGGCCCGGTGCGTCGCCGGGCGCGGTGGCGGGCGGCTCGGCGAAGTGCAGGGGCGTCGGCGCCAGCAGGGTGTCCGGGCCTGCGGTGCGCAGGTCCGCGGGGGCGGTCCGCGCGCGCACGAGGTGGACGTTCTCCACGGTGATCGCGGCCAGGGCGCCGAGCGTCGTACCGGGCGCGAGCAGCGGGGGACATCCGTCCGGCCCGCCGGTCACCGCGAGCGGGGCGATCTGGCCCGCCCAGCCGCGGGGCGTGGTCTTCACCGCGGCCCGGCCCACGACGCGCCACAGGTAGGCGGCGCGTTTGCGCAGCTGCCTGCCCGACCAGGACTGCCCTGCGGCGAGCCGCCGTTCGACGTCGTCGGCGAGTCCGGGCGCGGCGCTGGCCACGAACGCCCGCATCACCGGGCTGGAGCGCACCGTGCGCCAGACCTGCTCGGCGACACGTTCCTGCTCGGCCACGACCGCCTGCCGCAGTGCGGCGACCGCGGCCTCGGCGGCCTCCGCCTCGTCCAGCAGGGCGCGCGCCTGCCGCACGAGATCGGCGGGCACGGCGGGCGAGTGCTCCAGGACCAGGCAGTCCGGTCTGCGGGGGGCCGCGCCGGAGTGCAGGCGCCGGCGCAGGGCGAGTACGGCCCCCCGGTCGGCGGCGGCCAGCGACGGGTGTGGTACGACCTCGTCGCCCAGCCGGTCGGCCAGCGCTCCGGCCCGTACGGCGATTCGCTCGGCGGTGTCGGCCTGCCGGGCGGCGCTCTCGAACAGGTGGTCGGCGGCCCCGGCCGTCCAAGCCGCGCCGGGCATCCCGCCCACCCGCAGCAGCGCCGTCGCCCCCGGCACCGCGCCACCGGTGTCCGCCGCCTGTGCCGGTACCCGCGCCATGCTCACCGCACCCCCTCACGGCCGTCGTCGGCGAGCGCCTCGGCGAGCAGGCACTGGCGTGCGGTGGACAACGCCCCCCGGTTCCAGTGGAAGATCGCGTAGTGGGCGGCGGCCCGGCGTGCGCCGATCGTGGCCTCGCCGGAGGCGAAGTAATGGGTGCGCCACTGCTCCGCGGCCCGCCCCACCGCCTGGACGTGCTCACCCACGACGTCCCGCCATCCCCGGGGCAGCGCTTCGAGCCGGGCGCCGGGGCTCAGCTCCCACCAGCCGCGGATCCCGGCGGCGGCCCGCCGCAGGTCCGGTTCGCCGAGCCCTGCGGGAAGCCGGCGGCCGGTCTCCTCCCGGACGGCCTGCCAGACCCCGCGATGTTCCCAGCCGACGATGTCCAGGCCGTCGAACACCGCGTGCAGCAACGCCAGCGACACCCGCCAGGACGGCGGCGCCGGGGCACCGGCCACGAGGGTGTGGACGTCCAGCCAGGCGAGCGAGTCGGCGGTGGACAGGGTGTGCACCCAGGGCATGGAGCGGGGCCCGCCGAAGAGATACGTCTCGGGCTCGTACACACCGGCCAGGGGCGGCCCCCACGCGTCTTCCGCCTGCCCGGGCCCAAGACGCCTCAGCAGCGCGTCGCGCAGTTCACCCGCCCGGGACGGCCGGGCCGCGAGGAACCGCACGCGCAGCCCCGGGGGTTTGTGCATAAAGAAGAACTCGCGCGCCTGTCCGCAGTCGAGTGACTCGCGTGCGGTGGCGGCGAGGTGCCCGTACGGCAGCGGTCCGCGCCGGGCGGGTGCGCAGCCCAGATTGAGCTGCACCCATCCGGCGTCGGGCGTGTGCGTGCGCAGGGCGTGCAGACCGGCTGCGAGGAAAGTCCTGCGGGCCGCCGCGTAACCGGCGTCCTGGGCGGCGACGGGCACGGTGCCGAACGGCTCGGTCCGCGCGTCCTCCAGGCAGTCGGCCAGTAGACGCTCCACTCGCACCATGCGGCCTCCTCACCGGGGAAGACGGATCCACCCTTGTGATGTCCGCACGGCGCACGTCCCGAAGCGCGAAAGCGAATTGGTCATATGATCAACAGGAGTGCGCGGGAGGTAGGCGACCCCCGGGGGAAGCGCGGCCGACGCGCCGCTCTCCCACCGGCGCCGCCGACGGGCGGGGCGAGCCGCCCGACCTGACGGCCAACACCGACACGGTCACCGTCTGCGTCGAACCGGCCCCCTCCTGCTGCGACCCCTGCTCCCCCCGCGAGCAGCCCCTCTGATCCGGCCGTGACACCGGCCCCAGGCCGGCGTGAGGGGCCGAGGTCCGGTGTGCGTGAGCCCTCCGGCCTCAGCCCCGCCCGGCACAGCATCCGCCCTCTCCGGCACAGCATCCGCCCTCTCCGGCACAGCATCCGCCCTCTCCGGCACAGCATCCGCCGTCCCCGGCACAGCATCCGCCCTCTCCGGCCGGGTGGCCGGAGGGCTGGAGCCGGCAGAAGCAGGACGCCTCGATCTCCACGTCCGCCACCGCCGCGGCGAACTTCAGCTGCTGGGCCACGAGGTGCGCTTCCGCCTGCCTGCCCAGCCGCACCAGGCACTCGTGCAGGCCGTGCAACGCCCAGACGTTGCCCGGGTGTTGCAGCGGGCGGGGCAGGGTGTCGTCCAGTCCCAGGTCGGCGCGGTAGACGGCCTCGGCCTCCTCGACCAGGCCCTGTTCGAGGAGCAGGGCACCGTAGGCGTGGCGGGTGGGTTGCATCCACCCCCACGGCTCGTCGTACGGAAGACCGTCGTCCAGCTCGATCGACCGGCGCAGCGCCGCGAACGCGGCCTCGTACGCGCCCCTGCGGTACTCCAGCTCACCGTCGAGCATGTGCGCCGCGATCGCCAGGATGTCCGTACAGGTGTTGTTGAACAGCATCCGAGTCGCGGGGACCCGGGCCGCCGCGTCCCGGAACAGTTCGCGTTCCCGCTCCGCCTCGCCGATCCGGCCGGTGGCGGCGAGCGCGACCCCGCGCGCGTACCGGAGCATCGCCGTGGTCACGCAGTACAGCTCCGCGTCGGCCGGCAGCGCGAGGCGCAGGACGTCCTCCCAGCGCCCGAAGCGGATGAGCACGTGCACCCGCATCGCCAGGAAACCCTCCAGCCAGTCGGCCATGGGCGGACTGTCCACGCGCAGCAGTTCCCCGGGTACGGCCGCCTCCAGCCGGTCCGCCGCGTCGAGCGCGTCCCCGAAGCGGCCCAGGAACATCGCGCCGTAGATCTTGAAGTGGTGGTTGTGGCACCGGTACAGCGTGTAGAAGTTCATCGCGCCGGCCCGGGCCGCGAACTTCTCGTCGGCCGCGACCGCCGCCGTGTTGTCGTCGACCACACGGCGGTAGTCGCCGCAGAGCACCTCCAGATGCGAGGGCATGTGCAGCAGGTGACCCGCGTCCGGTACGAGCCCGCGCAACCGGTCACCGGCGGACAGGGCGGCCTCGGGGGTGGGGGACATCTCCATCAGGTGGATGTACAGGTGCAGCAGCCCGGGGTGCCGCTCGCCCGCCTCCGTGGCGATCGCCTGTTCGAGCACGGCCCTGGCCTCGGTGGTGCGGGCGCCCTGGGCCGGCCGGCCGGTGCGGATGTCCCACAGCCGCCAGGGGGTGAGGTTCATCAGCGCGTCGGCGTACAGGGCGGCGACGTCCGGGTCGTCGCCGGCCAGGCGGTGCACCGCGCGCATGCTGTCGGCGTAGGCGGTGTTCCACACCGGGCAGTCCCCGGCGTCCGGCGCCGAGGCCCGTGGGTAGCGGGCCCGCAGGGCACCGATGAGCGCCTGCTCGACCGGCGTGGCACCGGCCGCCTTCGCCCGCGCGCGCCGCACGGCGGCATGCGCACGCTCCACCGTCCGTTCCAGCTCGTCCTCGTCGAAGAACTCCCACGGTTTGTTGTAGTTCGGCCCCAGGGCGTACGCCAGGCCCCACTCGGCCATGGCGCAGCCGGGGTCCGCCGCGGCAGCGGCCTCGAAGCAGCGGACGGCTTCCTCGTGGTTGAAGGCGTACGTCCAGGTCAGGCCGCGGTCGAACCATGTCTGCGCCTCGGGGGACGCCGTCGTCACGCGCCGGCCGTGGCCGCCGAGGTCGTAGTCGTAGTCGCGCATGGAACTCCTCACGGGCTGACGGCCGGTCGTCCCGGTGGCCGTGGTGGGACGGGACGGGAGGGCCGGAGCTTCACGACGCCGGCGAAGCGGGTGTGCCGACCCTAGCGAAGTACGGCGCGGATGCCCGCCGTACTCCCTTCGACGACCCCTGGGTGGGTGTCACGGACCAGCTCCGTCCGCACGGGACGGACCCGCCACCGACTACAGACGGACGACGATCAGAGCGATGTCGTCCCGGCCTCCCTGCGCCACGCCGAGGCGGGTGAGCAGGGTGTCGGACAGCTGCTCGGGGTCGGACCGGGCATGGCGGGCGAGGGTGTCCGAGAGCCGGTGCAGGCCGGCGTCGATGTCCTCGTCGCGGCGTTCCACGAGTCCGTCGGTGTAGAGCACCAGGGTGTCGTCCGGGGCGTAGGGGAGCACGGCCTCGGGGCGCGGGGCGTGGCCGACGGGAACGCCCAGCGGAGGGTCGGTGGCCTGGTCGAGCAGGACCGTGGTGCCGTCCGGCCGGGACAGGACGGGCGGCAGGTGGCCGGCACTGGTGTACGTGATGCGCCGGTGGCGGGTGTCGATGACGGCCTGGACCGCGGTCGCGGCCAGAGCGCCCTCGCAGGTCCGGGCGTACAGACTCACGACGTCCATCGCCGTGCCCGGTTCGTGCAGGGCACGGACGGCGGCGGACAGGGTGCTGCGGAGCATGCCCATGACGGCGGCGGCCTCCAGGCCGTGGCCGACGACGTCACCGACCGCGACGGTGAAGCAGCCCTCGGTCAGGTCCACGACGTCGTACCAGTCGCCGCAGACGTTGAGGGACCGGGCGGCGGGCATGTACCGCACGGCGATGTCCTCGTGCCCGGCCAGGTCGGGGGAGTGCAGCATGGCCTCCTGGAGGGTGAGGGCGGTGCGGCGCTCCCGGTGGTGGGCCTCGCGGAGTTCCTCGTTGAGGTGCTGCAGTTCCTGCGCGCGGGAGTACAGCTCGGCTTCCACCGCGGACTCGTCACCGCGGGGATCCCCCGGTCCGGCGCGCGGAGGGCGGCTCTGTACGAACTCGGTCATGTCCTCCACCCGGTGGATGATCCACGCGACCTCCCCGTCGGGGCCCAGGACGGGAGTGTTGATGGGCGACCACCACTTCGCCCGGAACTCTCCGGGCCGGCCGGAGACCGGGACGTCGTACTTCTGCACCGCCATCGTGTCCGGCTTCTTCGAGCGCAGGACCCGTTGCAGGGAGGCGGTCAGATTGCGGACACCGTCGGCTTCGGGGTCCGCCGGGTTGTCGGGGTGGACGTCGAAGATGTACCGGCCGATCAGCTCGTCCCGGCTCCGGCCCGTCGCGCGCAGGTACGCCTCGTTGACCTCGACGGCCACCAGGTGGGGGTCGAGAACCAGATAGGGGCTGGGCGTCACGGCGAACAGCGCCTGGTAGTCGATCTGTGAAGTGATCACGTGCGGCTCCCGTCCCGCCGCCGGGTGTCCTCACAGAAAGTATGCGCCTGACCGTGACCGGCGCATCGCCGCCGCCCCGGCCCGGCGCACCCCGGCAGGCTGGAGCCCGCCGGCCGGGGGCATGCTTGTCCGTGTGGCGGCCTGGGCGGGCCGCCGGCCGGCGGTGAGGGGCGGAGGGGGAGCGGTGCACGGCTTCGGAACGGGACAGACGGTCGTACGGCGTGACGTCCACCGTGGCGGCCGCGTGTGGAGCGAGCACGCCCTGCGCGTCGTCGCCGACACGGGTGACGCCCTGGTGACCGCGTGCCCGCCGGGCGCCGAGGCCCGCTGGCCCGTGCTGTATGCCAAGGCCCGCTCCGACGGTGACCGCTCGACGCGTACGGAGGCGTTCGACGCCATGGCGAGCGGCGCGTGGGAACTCGCGAGCGCACACTGGCAGGAGACCGAGCTGCTGCTGTGGAAACCGCCGACGGCGTGGTTCAGCGTCAACGCCTTCTACACTCCCGCCGGGTTGCGGAACTGGTACGTCAACTTCGAGCGTCCCACCCGTCGTACGGCGGACGGGTTCGACACCTTCGACCTCGCCGTGGACCTGGTCGTCGCCCCCGACCTGAGCCGCTGGCAGTGGAAGGACGAGGACGAGTACGCGCACGTGCGACGGCTCGGTATCGTCACCGACACCGAGCACCAGGCCGTGGACGCCGCCCGCACCGAGGTCCTCGCGATGCTCGCCGAGCGCTCCGGCCCGTTCGCCGACGTCGACGCGTGGTCGGCCTGGCGGTGGGACCCGGCCTGGCCTGCCCCGTGTCTCCCGCGACCCGCCACGGCACCGGGGGAGCGCTCCGGCCGACTGATGTCCGACTTCGCTCAGCCGGGGTGAAGAACCCGGAAGCGATCGGGCCGCGCCGGATCACGATCAACGACGTAAACCGGTGGCCAAGCCCGTTGCCGGGCACTGGTCCCGGACGTGCGGCCAGGCGGTCCGGCCCCGGGTGCCGTCGACGGCGACGCGAGGCCGGGCCTCGGCGATCGCGCCCGGTCGACACCGTGCGAACCCAGCACCTGGGCGAGGACGGCGACCGTGCCGTAGCCCTGGAAGGCGACGAACGACGGCGTCCGCGGCCGTGACGACGGGGTCGCTACGAGGCTCAGCCCGGCTGAGTGGTGCCCCTGACCACGTCCACCGCGTGGCGCCGGTGTACGGCGAAGAGGTCGAGCGCGGTGCCGGCGTCGCGGGCGCGCAACGCGGCGACAAGCTCCCGGTGCTCGCGCGGAATGCGGTCCAGGTAGTCCTCGGTACGGTGCCCGATCCGGGTCAGCAGGAACAGGTGGACCTGACACCGGATGCCGTTCCACGCGTCGGTGAGGCGCCGGTGGCCGGTGGCGGCGAACACCGCGTCGTGGAAGGCGATGTCACAGCGCACCAACTCATGGGCGTCCGCGGCCCGCTCCATCATCTCGGCCGCCTTCGCGAGGGAGCCGAGGTCCTCGTCCGAGGCCCGCGCGACGACCCGGCGGACGGCCAGGTCCTCCAACGCGCCGCGCAGACTGTCCAGTTCCTCCACGTCCGCTGCCGACAGCGTGGTCACCGTCGTTCCCCGGTGCCAGGCGCAGTGGACCAGGCCCTCGCGCTCCAGCAGACGCAGGGCCTCGCGGACCGGACCGCGACTGACGTCCATGTCAGCGGACAGCTCGACCTCGCGCAGCTGCGCGCCGGGGGCGTACGTCCCGTCGAAGACGGCCTCTCGGATGCGGTCCGCGACCTCCTCGGCCAGACCGCGACGCCGGGCCGGAGCCACCCGACCGCGTTCGCTCAACCCGCCCACCTCCCCGATGTGCCGACGTTAACATTCACCCGTTGTCGGAATGTCAACATCAGGACAAGAGGTGAGGGGAGCAGGGACAGGTGACCTGGACCATGGCCCTTCGTCCGTCACCAGGAAGGCAGTTGCCATGACCGTTCTCGACTCGCCGATCCCGCGCTTCCACCTGGCCGTGCCGGTCGACGACCTGGCCGCCGCCCGCGGGTTCTACGGTGACGTACTGGGCCTGGAGCAAGGCCGCAGCGCGGACACGTGGGTGGACTGGAACCTGCACGGGCACCAGTTCGTCACGCACCTCGCCCCCGGGCGCGGCCGGCACGTGCACAACCCGGTCGACGGACACGACGTCCCGGTGCCGCACTTCGGGCTGATCCTCACCATCGCCGAGTTCCACGAGCTCGCCGACCGGCTGCGCGCAGCGGGCACCGAGTTCGTCATCGAGCCCCACGTCCGCTTCGAGGGCCAGACGGGCGAGCAGTGGACGATGTTCCTCCTCGACCCGGCGGGCAACGCCCTCGAGTTCAAGGCGTTCGCCGACGACTCACAGGTGTTCGCCGCCTGACGGGCGCCACGCCAAGGAACCGACGGCGGTTGCCCTCCTTGCCGAAGCGCACGCACGGCGAAGCGATGCCTGAACGGCTTCCGGCCGGGGCGTGCGGGCGGGGTGCCCTCAGGCCGGAACCCCTCCTGCGCGTACGAGGCCGGCCTCATAGGCGATGACGACGAACTGGTCCCGGTCCCGGGCGCCGAGTTCGGCCATGGCGGCGGCGGGCGTGCGTCTTGACGGTGACCGGGATGACGAAGAGGGTCCGGCGATCTCGTCATCGGACAGGCCTGCGGCGACTGCGTCATGACCTCGCGCTCGCGCGGGGTGAGGGCGGCCGGCCGCCGAGGATCGGTGAGTTCGTCCGGGGAGGGCCGAGCGAGGAGCGGGAGACCAGGCCGTTCGTCGTGGTGGGGGAGAGCGAGGCATCGCCGGCCGCGACGAGGCGGATCGCGTCGAGGAGTTGCGCCGGTTCGACCCCTTTGCCGAAAAAACCGCTCGCCCCGGCCCGCCGCGCGGAGGTGCCGACACCGGCGACGGCGGTGATGATGATCGGCAGCGCTGCCACCGACACCGCCGGGAAGACGAACAGCAGCACCACGAAGGCGAGGACCATGTCCATCGCGCCGGTGACCGGGTTCGCCTCGGGGTCGACCGTGAACGCCTGCCCGTTCCACGCGATGTGCAGACTCGCCGACTCCGGTCCCGCGGCCAGCCGCTTCACATGCTCGATGCGGGTGTCGCCGACGTCCTGCTGGAACGCGACGGTGGCGTAGGCCGTCGTACCGTCCCTGCTGATCTGACGCCTGCCCACCGCCGTGAAGGGGCTGCTCACGGAGGCGACGCCCGGAGCGTTCCCGATATTCCGCGGGGCGTCGGCCATCGGCTGCTCGGCGGCGGATTCGGTGACCTTTCCGTCCTCCACCCCCCATACGACCCGGCCGCTCTTGCCCGCCGCGCTGCTCGCGGCTTTCCGCAGCAGGGCCGTGGCCTTGGCGGAGCCGGCGTTCTGCGTGGTCGGGCTGTGGTCGAAGTGGCTGACGGCCGCGCCGACCGTGGCGCCCTGCGTGATCAGCAGGCCCACCCAGGCCAGGACGACGGCGAGACGGTGCCTGCGGCACCAGCGGGCGGGAGGGGACATCGACGAGCCTTCCGAGGGGTGCGTCGCACGAGCCGCGCCGACGGTTCGGGCCCCGCCCTCACGCTCGCAGCCACCCGGTCTCTGGTCATCGGCCGCCCGCAGACACCCGGGGCTACCGCGATCGCAGTAGACCGGCGGTGCCGGGACCGGCCGCCCGCGGTGCGCAAAGCCGTCGCGCCGGCTCTGCCGGGCGGACTAGGTTGGGGGGATGACGACCGGGACGGCATCGCGCCACACACGGATCGGTGACCCGGTGCTCCTCTGAGCGCCGTACGGGCCGGTGGGGGCCCGGTGTCCGACAGAAGGTCCCGCGCCGCCGCCGCGCGGGATCCGCCTCCGTCGTGTGGACCACAGACGCTGCACACCGACACGACAGGAGAGTTCATGCGCACCAAGACACTGCTGATCCCCACCGCGGACGGCCGGGCGGACGCCTTCGCCGCGTTCCCCGACCAGGACGGGCGGCACCCCGGCGTGCTGATGTACGCGGACGGCTTCGGCATCAGGCCCGTGCTGCGGGAGCTGGCCCGCGAACTGGCCGGGCACGGGTACTACGTGCTCGTCCCCAACCTCTTCTACCGGCACGGCCCGGCGCCGGTGATCGAACTCCCCGAGCACATCGGAGAAGAGGCCAGGCCCGCGGTCTTCGCCCAGCTGATGCCCCTGATCGAGGCGCACACCACCGAACGCGTCCTGCGCGACGCCGAGGCCTACCTCGGCTTCCTCACCACCCAGCCCGAGGTCGGCCCCGGACCGGTCGCGGTGACGGGCTACTGCATAGGCGGTCTCCTGGCGCTGCGCACCGCTGCGGCCCACCCCGGACAGGTGGCCGCCGTCGCCGGATTCCACGGTCCCGTGGGCGCCGACGAGCCCGACGGCCCGCACCCCCTCCTCTCCCGGATCACCGCCCGGGTGCACCTCGGTCACGCCGCTACCGACATGACGCCCGAGGCCCTCGGCCGGCTCAACCGGGCCCTGGACGCCGCGGGTGTCGACCACACCTCCGAGATCTACCCCGACACGGTCCACGGCTTCACCATGGCCGACACCGACGCCTTCAACCCCGCGGCACTCCGGCTCCACTGGGACCGCCTGCTCTCCCTCCTCGACAGCACCCTCACCGGCTGACGCGTCGGTACCGTCGGCCCCGGCACCGCGCCGGCATCGCGTCCGGCCGGGTCACGCGGGATCCGCGACGGCGGGTGAGCCGGGACGGGGGACGGTGCCCGAGGGGGCGTACTGGGCGGCCTGGGCGTCGAACATCGAGGCGTACCGGCCCCGGGCGGCCATGAGTTCGTCATGGCCGCCGTGTTCGACGAGCCGTCCCCGGTGCAGGACGTAGATGCGGTCGGCGTGGCGGACACCGGACATGCGGTGGGTGACCAGGACGACGGCCCGGTCCGGGGCGGCGAGCCGGCGGATGCGGTCGAACGCGGCGATCTCGGCCTCCGGGTCGAGGGCGGAGGTGGGCTCGTCCACGATGAGCACGCTGTCGTCGTCCGAGGTGGAGCTGCGCCAGTGGGTGCGGGCGAGACCGATCTTCTGCCACTCGCCGCCGGAGAGTTCGCTGGCGCCGCGGAACATCCGCGCCAGCAGACTGCGCAGTCCGTCGGGGAGTTTGGCGAGGACCGGCCCGGCCCCCGCGTAGTCGACGGACGGCTGGAGGTCGTCGGGGCCGGCCTCCCGGGCGGGCCGGCCGATCCGGATGTTCAACGCCGCCGTCACCGGCCACCGTTGGAAGTCCTGGGTGAGCAGGGCGACGCGGTCGAAGATCTGGGAGCGGTCCAGGGAGGCGACATCGGCCTCACCCCACCGTACGGTCCCGCTCTGCGGCAGCAGCAGGCCCGACAGCACCTTCATCAACGTGCTCTTGCCGGAGCCGTTCTCGCCGACCACGGCGGTGACCGCGCCCATGGGCAGCGTCAGCGAGACCTCGTCGAGGGCGGGAGCTTCCCGGTCCGGATAGCGGTAGGTGACCCGGTCGAGGACGACCCGCCCCACCCGTGCCGGGACGGGATCGCCTCCGCTCGGAATGGTGCGCCGTGCCGCCTCGTCCAGGAACCGGGCGTGGTCGCGGACGTAGAGGGACTCCTCGTGCAACTGGTTGATGTTCATCACCAGCGCGCCCAGGCTCGCCGAGCCGGAGCGGACGGCGATGACGGCGGTCCCGGCCACGGCCAGGCTCATGCGCCCGCTCGTGATCAGCAGGTACATGGCCGCGTACGTCGCCGCCATGGCGAGGCCGGACAGCGCGGCGGCCACCCACTCGGTGACGGCCTTGCCGGCGGCCAGCCGCTCCTGTTCGGCCTCGGCGCTCTCCGCCATGCGTTCGTAGCGGCTGAGCAGGAACGGCCCGACGGCGTGGATGCGCACCTCCTGCGCGGCCGTGCGCTCGGTGAGCAGGTTGCCGATGAGGCGGCTGGCCCGCACGTGCTCGACCCAGGTCATCACCGACACGTACCGTTCCTGCGCCACCCGCATCGCACCCCAGCCGCGCGGCGCCGCGATCAGGAGCAGCATCGGCAGCAGGACCGGGTGGAGGATGGCGAGGACGCCGGCGGTCGAGACCAGGGAGATGGTCCCGTTCAGCGCGGCCACACAGGCGCTGATCATGCGGCGGGCGGATCCGGCGCCGAACTGGGCGACGTCGATCAGCCGCCGGAACTCCGGGTCCTCGATGGCCTCCAGCTCCACGGACGCGGCGGCGGCCAGATACCGGGTCGTGGCGATCCGTTCGACCAGCGGCTCCAGCCGGCCCGCCCGCGAGGTCGACCAGCCGGCCAGGCCCGAGTTGACCACGGCCGCCGCCGCGGCGGCGAACAGGCCCGGCAGCACCGCGTGCAACCGCTGCCCGGGGGTGCCCGGGCCGAGCAGCGCGTGCATGACGGCGTTGACCGCGAGCAGCCCTACCGCGGCGGCGACGCCCTGACCGATCTCGCTCAGGGCGACCGCCAGGAGAGCACGGCGGTCGGCGCGCCACGCCATCCGCAAGGTCGCTCCGACCAGCCCGGGCATGGAGCGCAGGGCGGACGTCATCGTCAGGTCGAGCCGGGCGCGCTCGTGTTCCGACCAGCCGAAGTCGTAGCGCAAGGGGCCGCCGAACAACTCTTCCTCGGCGTCGGAGACCTCCGGCTCGGCCATCCGCACCCGCCCGAAGAACCGCTTCACAGGGCACCTCCCGGCCCGGACCGGCTCAGCGTCCGGACAGCCGGCGTGGGTGTTCGTGTCATGGCCGCGGTCAACGTGGTCCCCCTCGACGGTGGTGAAGCTGCTTCGTACGGCTCAACGACCCGGCCGGAACCGCGAACAGCCGCGTTTCGGCCGTCTTGGCGATCCATGGGGGACCGCGATACGGAGCTCGCGCCCCCGATGCACCGACCGTTCACGGACCGGGCTTGACCTTGACACGTTGATAAGGTGTGCCCTGGGCGCAGGAGGTGGTCCCGATCAACACGACAGACGGAACCCCGCGGAACACCCGCATCACCCGTGCCCTCGGCGCCGAGGACTCGTCGGTCCGGCTGCAGGCGGCCCTGGCGGCCGGCTCGAACCCCCACCCCGGGTTCCTGGAGACCCTTGTCGAACGGTGCGCGGTCGAGCCGGACTTCTTCGTCCGAGACATGCTGTCCTGGGCGCTGACCCGCCACTCGCCGGAGACCGCCCTGCCCCGGATCCGGCGGGAACTCGGCTCCGAGCGCACTCGGGCCCGCAGCCAGGCGTTGCACACGCTCTCCAAGATCGGCGACAAGAGGGCGTGGGCCTGGATGTCGCGCGACCTGCTGCATGACACCGACGACGAGGTCGCGCGGACCGCGTGGCGCGTCGCCGTCGTCCTCGTGCCGGAGGAGGAGAAGGAGGGCCTGGTCGACGAACTGGTCCTGCACCTCGGGCGCGGCAACCGGGAGAGGCGGCTGAGCCTGAGCCGGGCCCTGGTGGACCTCGGCGACGTGATCGAGCCCGCCGTGCGCAAGGCGGTGGCGCATCCCGACCCGGAGGTGGCCGCGCACGCCCGTGCCACCGAGCTGCTCCGACAGAACCCGGAGACCGGTTTCGATGCGGCGGTCGAGGAGGCGAGGCGAGTCGTCGCACTGGGTCCGGAAGGAGCCGCTGCCGCCGACTCGGCCGCGCCGGGAGCCGCCGAGCCGGCGAACGCCGTGAACGCCGCGACCGCCACGGAAGTTGCGGAGGCTGCGGATTGCTGATCGGTGAGGTGGCCCGTCACTCCGGGGTGAGCACCCGGATGCTCCGGCACTACGACGCCCTCGGGCTGGTCCGCCCCACGGGCCGTACCGTGGGCGGCTACCGCGAGTACTCCACCGAGGACGTCCGAAGGATCTTCCACGTGGAGAGCCTGCGGTCCCTCGGGCTCTCGCTCAAGCAGACAGGGCGGGCTCTCCAGGACCCGGCGTTCACGCCGTCGGCTCTGGTCAGCGACCTCATCCGGTGGACGGAAGACCGCTTGCGGCGGGAGCGGGAGCTGCTGGAGCGGCTCCGCGCCGTCGACGCGTCGGAACCCACCGGCTGGCAGGACGTCCTGCGCATCGTCGAACTGATGCAGGGCCTCGACTCGACCAGTCCCGCGCGCAGACAGCAGGCCGTCCTGACCCGGCCGCACAGCATGTCGGTTCCCGCCGAACTGCTGGCCGGGGCGGTCCTGTCGGAATCCGATCCCCATGTCGCGGGCGCCCTGCGCTGGGCGCTCGCCCGGTCGGGCGGCGACGGCGTGGCCGCACTGGCCGCCGGCATGGCTTCGCCGGACGTCCACATCCGGCGGCGGGCGGTGCTGGCGGTCGTCGGGATGGCCGAGGCCCCGGGAGCGACCGCGGTGCTTGCCGACGCGCTCGGGGACCCGGACCCGGCGGTGCGTGGGCAGGCCGCTCTGGCGTTGGGGCGGCGCGGTGTGACCGCGGCCGTGCCGGCCCTCGTCGGCATGGTGGTCGAGGGCTCCCACGACGTCGACGCGGCGGAGGTCCTGGGAACGCTGTCCCGGGACCCCGGATGCGCGGACCGGATCACGACCGACCTGGTCGCGCAACTGGCAGCGCCCACCGCGGACTCCGCGACGCGGATACGCCTGACCCAGGCCCTGGTCGAACTGCCGGGGAGCACCGCGGCGGAGATCCTGCGCGAACTGGCACACGACGACGACCGCGCTGTCGCCCTCGTAGCGTCGGCTTTCCTCGGCGTTCTCGACAACCGTTCCTCGTGACCAGCGAGTTCACAACCGGAGAACGGTGGTGAACGAACGCCCCCGGCTGCCGTCGGCGTACCGATCCCGCCGCCCCGTCGAGGCACCGCATCCGGAGGATCGTGTCCGACTCGTCCATGTCCAAGCCGGCGCGCTCGAACGCCGTACGGTGCCGCCAGCCGGTGGTGAGGAAGGACCTCGTCCGCACCGCGGACGGATGGACGAACGGCTGACGCACCGCGCCGGTCACTCGACCTCGGTTCGCTCGTCGGCCCTCGCACGGCACGCCCTTCATCGCCGCCACCGCGGTGGGTGCTGCCGTCGTCGCAGGCGGGCGGCGGCGGGTGAGGCCCCTCTCGCCGGCCGACAGGAGGCCCCGCCGCCGAGGAAGCGGTGCCTGCCGGTCGTGCGTCCCTGACGGGGTCAACGGCATCCGCCGGACGGTGAAGCGGTGACACGTCAGAACGGAAGGAAGCGTTCCGCTGCGAGGTACAGTCACGCACGGGGCCGAACGGCCCTCACCGTCCCGGCGGCGGCGTCTTCCCGACATCGCGCCGGACATCGCGCGTACGAGAGGCGATGCGACCGTGAGTCGGATCCTGGTGACCGGTTCCACCGACGGCCTTGGACGTGCCACGGCCGACGCGCTGCTGTCCGCCGGGCACGAGGTCGTGGTGCACGCCCGCAACCAGGAGCGCGCGTCGACCCTCGCCCCGCTGATCGACCGGGGGGCGCACCTCGTGGTCGGCGACTTCGAGGACCGTGACGCCGTACGGAGCGCCGCCGCCGAGCTGAACGACGGCCAACCCCTCGACGCGGTTATCCACAACGCCGGCGTGTGGAGCGGACGTGCGGTCGTCCCGGTCAACATCGTCGCCCCCTACCTGCTCACGGCTCTGCTCCGCGGCCCTCGGCGCCTGGTGTACCTGAGCAGCAGCTCGCACTTCGGCGGGAGTCCCTCGCTCGACGGGGTCGACTGGGCGGGGCGTAGCGCGGGGTCGTACGCCGACAGCAAGCTGTTCGTCACGACGCTCGCGGCCGCGGTGGCCCGCCTGCGCCCCGGCGTGCTCAGCAACGCCGTGGACCCGGGCTGGGTGCCGACCAGGATGGGCGGACCGAACGCCCCGGACGACCTCGAACTCGGCCATCGGACACAGGAGTGGCTGGCCTCCAGCGACGAGCCCGAGGCCCTGACCACCGGCGGGTACTGGCACCACCGCCGGCGCCTGCAGCCGCACCGTGCGGTCCACGACGAGGCCTTCCAGGACCGTCTCCTGCGGACACTGGCACAGGAGACGGCCACCGCGCTCTGAGCAACCAGCCGGCGCGGGCTCGCCGGCTCACATGGGCGCGGTCCCGTGTGCGGGCTCTCAGGTGGCGGGGTGCCGCATGGCCGGGTCGGTGTTCCCCGGTGGCGGCCGGGGAGGCGAGCAGGGAGCCCCTCTTCTGAGGGGGAGCCGGGTGCGCGGGTGCAGACGGTCATGTGGGGTCCGGGTTCGGCGGTCAGGACGTCCATACGGTCCCGGCACACGACCGCGGGTCCCGCGGTGATCGCGTCGAGGGTCCATTGCCGGCCGGATGCGGGGCCCACTGCCGAGCGGTGGGGCGGCGCCGGACCAGGCCGGCCCGCTCCGGTTTCGCGCAGTACCCCACCCTCCTGTCGGCCGGCGCGGCGACCCCGCTCCTGCGCAGCCCCGGCACGCGCCGCCGGGATCCAGCAGGCTGGCCGGCCTGCTCGTAAGTGATCTCCGCTCACGGCGAGGTGAGGACATCGCGGACCTCCTCGCGGTCGTCCATTCCTCCGACCGTACGGCCTGCCCGCCTCCGGAGGCATGTACTGGCAGTACACCTTTCGCTGGTAACTCGCAGGCCGCCGGGATGCGCGGTTACCTGGAACAGAGGCACCCCCTGGGACGGCGCCGCCGCCCCCCGGGGGATACCCGCCGGCAGCGCGCGAAGGACAGCGGCAGCCCCGCTGGCCCCCGATCCGCACCGGCGCACACACGGCTGTCCGAGGGCCGCCCCCCAGGCCCCGGGCCCTCCGGCAAACCGAAAGGATTCCCCCCATGCGCGGAGCAGTGATCCACGCCCCCGGCGACGTGCGCTTCGAGACCCTGGACGATCCGAAGATCCTCATGCCGACGGATGCGATCATCCGCACGGCCGTCACCTGTGTGTGCGGCTCCGACCTGTGGCCCTGGCGCGGCCTGGACGCGACCGACGAGGCGCACCCGATGGGCCACGAATACGTCGGCTTCGTCGAGGAGGTCGGGTTTGAGGTCACCTCGGTCAAGCCCGGCCAGTTCGTCGTAGGTTCATTCGCGACCTCGGACAACACCTGCGCCAACTGCCGCAACGGATGGCAGTCCAACTGCCTGAACCGCGAGTTCATGAGCACCTGCCAGGCCGATTACGTCCGTATCCCCAACGCCCAGGGCACGCTGGTGGCCACCGACGAGGTGCCGGACGAGGAGTTCTGGCCCGGCCTGCTGGCCGTCTCCGACGTGATGGGCACCGGATGGTACGCCGCCGACGCCGCCGAGGTCGGGCCCGGCGCCACCGCCGTGGTCGTCGGTGACGGGGCGGTGGGCCTGTGCGCGGTGATCGCCGCGAAGGAGATGGGCGCGGAACGGATCATCGTCATGAGCCGCCACGAGACCCGCCGGCAGCTCGCCCGCCAGTTCGGCGCGACCGACATCGTCACCGAGCGCGGCGACGAGGGCATCGCCCGGATCAAGGAGCTGACCGGCGGCATCGGCGCCGACTCCGTCCTGGAGTGCGTCGGCACCGCCCAGGCCATGCAGCAGGCCCTGCACTCCACCCGCCCCGGCGGCAACGTCGGCTTCGTCGGTGTACCCCACGAGGTGCGGATCGACGGCCAGGAACTGTTCTTCTCCCACGTCGGCCTGCGCGGCGGCCCGGCCCCCGTACGCCGCTACCTGCCCGACCTCATCGACCGCGTCCTGACCGGCCGCATCAACCCCGGCAAGGTCTTCGACCTCACCCTGCCCCTGGAGCAGGTCGCCGAGGGCTACAAGGCCATGGACGAGCGCCGCGCCATCAAGACCCTCCTCAAGCCCTGATCCTCCCGGCTCCCACACGCACAGTCCAGCCGGGCAGCGGATCCTCGCAGTAGGCGTGGCCGGGGGCGACGGAGGGGTGTTCGGCCGGCCGTCGCGTCACTGCAGGGGGGTGACAGTCATGCTGACCCCCACCAGCCCGAACAACCGAAGCGGCCCGCCGAGGAAACCGACGGACCGTCACGGAAGACCGAGGTCACTTCGCGCACTCCACCCACATCGGGAGCTCGACGAGACCGTTCATGACCAAAGTATCGTGGAAACGCAGCTCTGACGGCTCCACGGTTAGGCCGAAGCTCGTTGTTCCCGAGAGGAACACGCGCAGAGCCTGCGCCGCAACGAGACGTGTGACTGGAATACCCAAACATGAATGCCGCCCGCGGCCGAACGTCAGATATTCGAAAGTCCGACCGCGAGTGGGGTCGAACCTGTGAGCATCGGGGAGCACTGACGTGTCCCTGTTGCAAACGTCCACCCCGATGACGAGCAAAGTACCTGCGGGGACTGCGTACTGGCCTATCACGGATGGTTCCTTCGCCATCCGATAGATCCCCCGCGCAATCGGGCTCGCGTACCGCTGCACCTCATGGACGAGGCCGGGCAGCAGCGTCTCGTCATCGCGTACGAGACTCTGGGTCCTCGGATCCTGCGCCAGGCAGAGGATCCCGTTCGTGATCAGTGCCGCCAGCACCTCAACACCCGATAGTGCGAGCAGTCGAGTGTTCGCCGAAACCTGTCGATCGTCGAGAGAGGGGAGTTCCGCCATCAGGTCCGACACGAGGTCATCGGCGGGGTGAGCACGCCGGTCGCGCACCCAGTCGACGAGCGTGGCATCAAGCTCGCGCACCGGGTGTCCCTGATAAACCGCGGTTCTCAGGGCCGAGACGAGGTTTTCGTCAAGTCCAAGCAATCGCGACATGACACTGTCAGCGATGGGCACGCCGATCGACGCGACCGCGTCGAGCCGTCCCAGTGTGAGAGCGCGCTCGATCGAGAGTTGGACATCCTGCATCAGTTGGTCCGAGACATCGCGCACGCGAGCATCGATGACCCTTCGAAGTGCGCGCCGTACGCGACGGTGCTCCTCCCCATCGGTTTGGTTGACCGCGAAGACCGTCTCGGACGTCCCGTCCGGATGCGACTCGTTCGGCTCGTCGAAAACGCTCGCCATGAGTTCGCCCGCGCTGCCATAGGTCTCGACGTCGGACAGGATGCGGGTGGCTTCGCGGTGATCGTTGACGAGCAGTCCCAGCCCGGCCGTCCCCATGCGCATGGGGACGACGGCGGCGGCCGGATCCCCCGGTCCTCGCGTCACGGTCCGCTCGTCGAGAGTCCTGCGGAAGAGGATGTGGCCTTCAGACACACCAGACTCCTTGTCTCACGGCGATGCCCACACCGTGGTCGCCGGCACGGAAGACGAGGTCGCGCAGTTCGAGAGCGTCCACACTGGCCGCCTCGGCAGGGGTGAGCGTGCGCCCCCAGCGGCTTTCGTCGAGGACGGCCGCCGCCGGTTCCGAGCGGTCGACGTCGATGCGGCGGCGCTCCCCGTGGCGCGTGTCCTCGACGGCCAGGAACGTCGGACCGCGCCGGACGACGAGGGATCCTCCCTGCTGCGCCGACCACGCGAAGGAGCCGTCCGGCCGGCGCGGCGGGTCGAGGTGGCGCAGGTCCCCGACCTCCAGGGTGCCGCAGTCGCCGCTCCACGAAACCCGCAGACCGACCCCGCGGGCGTCACGCAGCAGCGCGATCAAGGAGACGAGCTCGGCCTCGTCCATCTCCGGCATGGCGAAGTGGCTGGCCAGCCGGATCCCGGCGTATCCCGACCGGGTCAGGGCGACGAGGTCCTCCCTGCTCCGCACCGAGTGGAGATCCACCGGCGCGAAGAGCCTCCGGCGGTGCGACCGCCGCTCTGCTGTCTGCTTCGTCACCAACGCAATCCCGTCGCGAGCGCCAGATAGGTGGAGTCTTCATGGAAGACGATGCCGAGCTCCGTCCAGTTCTCGACGAGCTCTTCGAGCCGGCCTTCCCGCACGGCGATCCCGAGCGAACGCATCGCGGAAGCGAGCGCGGGAAGCGTCTTGCCCTTGGCCAGCGCCCGGTACGCCTCGGCTTCGAGACCCGGCCGGAACACCAGCTCACGGGAGGACCTGGCGGGCCGGTCGTCGATGACGACGAGCGAGTCGTCCGGCGCCGGCAGGGCGACCAGCCGGGAGACCGATGCGGCGGTCTTCCAGTTCGCGACTGCTTCGCGCAACAGCTCGCCCGTCTCGGCGGAGAGGCCGGCGGGCTCGGACTCGAAGACGTAGACGAGGTCGTCGAGGTCGTCCGCCACCCCCTCGTAAGCGCGCACCAGGTTGAGCGAGGGGCCGAGAGCCTGGAGACCGAGGGCGGGATCGTCGAAGTAGGGGCTGAAGCGTTCCAGTTTGATCCGGAACGCCCCGGCGGGCGGCGTCAGGTGATGGAGGGTCGGGAGCGAGTCGACCAAGGCCTCGTAGTCGCTGTCCTGCTCCCCGGGGAAGCCCACGAGGATGTTCCACGACGGGTAGATCCTGCAGGTGGCGCAGTCCCGCAGGAACCGCACGTTCTGCCACCCGGTCACCCCCTTGCGCATGATGCGCAGGATGGGCGTGCAGAGGCTCTCGACACCCGGCTGCAGCTGCGTGAAACCGGCGCGCGCGAGGGACTCCAGCTGATGGAAGTTGAGGTTCGACTTCACCTCGGCGAACAGCCGGACGTCCCATTCGGCGGGCAGCGCAAGATCCGTGGTCAGTTGCACGACGTGCTCGGGCGCCAGGATGTTGTCGGAGAACACCAGGTCGAGCACGTTGTGCCGGCGGATGGCCCGGCTGGCCTCCGCCTGCACGCGCTCGGCGGGCTTCGCGCGATGGGTCATGGCTGACCCGTTCAGGCCGCAGAATGTGCAGTGGTGCTTCGCGCCCCACCAGCAACCGCGGCTGGCCTCCAGTGGAATCTTGACGTCGATGAACGGAGCGGCCGGAGACTTCCCCAGATCGCGGAAGTAGTGATCGTAGGTGGGCTCCGGCACCACGTTCATGGAGACGGGCGTCCGCCCGATGGGGTTGCTGACCGTGGCTCCGTCGGCGTGGGACCGCCAGCACAGGCCGGGCACGGCACGCAGCAGTCCGTCGTCCGTCTTCCCGTCACCGCTGCGGCATTCCGCGATGTGGGCGACGAGCGGCGCGATCGAGTGCTCCGCCTCCCCCCGGATCACGTAGTCGAACTCCGGGCGGGCGCGGTGGACCGCTGTGCCCTGGACGCCGTCGCAGTTCGCCCCGCCGAGGATGGTCACGACGTCCGGCCGCAATTCCTTGACGCGGTGCGCGAGCGCGAACGAGGCGATGTTTTGGTCGAAGGTCGTCGTCAGCCCCAGGACGTCGGCGCCCGACGCCACGAGATCCCTGGCCAGCTCGTCTATGAAGGCGGGCGCCGCGCTGAACATCGCACAGTAGGCGTCGACATGCTCGCTGTCGCGCACGAGGTCGTAGAAGCTCGTGTGGCGCGGGTCGACACCGGGGCGGAAGCAACTGGAGAAAACCCATTCGCCGACCCCGAACACTTCGGCGTCGACGATCAGCTCGTAGTGCCCACGTTCGAGGCCCACCTCCCGGACCAGGTGGTCGAGCCACCGGATGTTGCCGTAGACGACGTCGAGCTTCTCGACCTCTCCGCGTCGCTCGAACAACGGGGCGATCGTGCTCAGGGCCAGGGAGGGCATGTCGACCACGGCCCAGGGCATGCAGACCAGCGCAACCGAAAGGGCGTCCTCGTGCACGACCGGCGGGGTGGGATCCGGCGCCGGTTGTTTGTGCCCGATCTGCATCAGTTCCACTTCGGCTCCTCATCGGTCAGGGGCGTTGTCCGAGACGGGACGGCGGCCTGTTCGCTACCGGTGGTCACCCGCGTTCCTCGGATGAGCACCGGGAGCCACAGGAGACACGCCAGCAGGGGGACCGCTGCGTAGACGGCCATGCCCACGCTGGAACCCAGTCCGCCCATGAGCGCGCCGAGGACGAGATAGCCGATGCCGATGAGCACCGATTCCACGAACGCGATCATCGACAGCAGGCTCGCCCGGTGGCGCGACGGCACCGCCTCGTTGAACACGTTGTCCACGAGCACGGCGGTGATCTCGGGGACTCCGACCAGGAGCAGGAATGCCGCGATGGTGACCCAGACGAGGCCGAGGCCGGTCAGGCCGAGGGCCGCGGCGAGCACCAGGAGGGACAGCGGGGCGATGACCCGGTACCCGACGCGCCGGTCGGCGCGGTCCGACAGCAGGGGGGTGAGGCCGCCGATGAAGAATCCCGCCGAGACGACCACACTGACCAGTGCGGTGCTCGCGCCCTGATCGGAGAGCGTTTTCTGGGTGAAGATGATGTACGGCGTCAGCGTCGCGTGCATCAGTCCGGACACCACGACGAGCGTCACGAGCGCCGGCGTGGCGACCCGGAGCATCGCCCGCCATGCCGTGGTGTCGCCGTGCTTCTTCCCGGCTCCGTCCCGCTCGTCCTCCGCGTCCGTGCCGCGGATCTCGGGCACCCGGGTCAGCAGCACCAGCACGGCCACGATGAGGCACGACGCCGAAGCGGCGTAGACGATCCCCCAGGAGAGCCGCTGCAGCTGCCCGCCGAGGCTGATGGCGACCCCCGAGGTGACCGTCCCGAGCATGGTGAACCGGGACCGGATCCTGACGTAGCCACTCGTCGCGCCACGGCGCACGAGCAGGTCGTACAGCAGGGCGGTGTCCGAACCGGACACGCAGGCCATGCCCACGCCCTGGCCGATGAACAGCGCCAGGAACAGCCAATAGTCGGAGGTCGCCACCTGACCGAGCAGGCATGCGGCCACCAGCACCTGGCCGATCACGATGCTGGCGCGCCTCCCGATCCGGTCGGCGATG
Source organism: Streptomyces sp. NPDC107654 (assembly GCF_055639035.1). Lineage (NCBI taxonomy): Bacteria > Bacillati > Actinomycetota > Actinomycetes > Kitasatosporales > Streptomycetaceae > Streptomyces > Streptomyces sp. NPDC107654. Next base: position 71,791 of record NZ_JBVKBI010000028.1, on the reverse strand, counting down.
ATCCCCGTGGGCAGCTCCGCGAGTCCGCTGACCAGGAAGAGCAGGGTCTGGAGGAGGGCCACCTGCCCGGCGGAGAAGCCCTGCCGGTAGAGGAAGATGACGAACACGCCGCGCTGGAATATCGAGTTGGAGAGCACAGCGTAGAGGTAGAACGGGCGCGTGACGCTTCGTGCCGCGTCGACCGCCGCCGATCCGTCAAGGGCCTCCGTGGTGCCGGTCATGCTGCGGGTTCCCCCTGGTGACTGCGGTGGTCAAGGACGTTCTCCACCATCACGGGCGGACTCGGCTCCTGCTCGGCCTCGTTCACTTACCAGCTCACCGGCATTCCCTTGAGGCCGTATCCGAGCCCGTCGTCCATGAACGGAAGGTCGTCGAGGTCGACGGCCAGTGCCAGGGTCGGGATGCGCCGGAACAGGGCGGTGAACACGACCTGGAGCTCCAGGCGGGCCAGCGGCTGGCCGGTGCACTTGTGCACACCGAACCCGAAGGCGAGGTGCTGGCCGGCGTCGCGGCCCAGGTCCAGCTTCTCGGCGTCGGGGAACACGCTCTCGTCGCGGTTGCCGATCTCCTCCGGGAGGATCAGGCCCTCACCGGCGCGGATCAGCTGTCCGGCGATCTCGATGTCCTCCACGGCCACGCGGCGGCGGCCGGGCTGGACGGTGGTCAGGTATCGCAGCAGCTCGTCGACGGCCCCGGCGACCCCGGCTTCGCCGGCGTCCCGCAGCACGGCGATCTGGTCGGGATGGAGTAGCAGGGCCAGCGTGCCCAGCGCGATCATGCTGGCAGTGGTCTCGTGCCCCGAGATCAGCAGGAACAGGACCAGCATCACCAGTTCGTGCCGGTTCAGCTGACCGGTGGCCAGCCGTTCGGTGGCGAGCTGGGACAGCAGGCCGTCATCGGGGTGGGCGAGCTTGTGGCCGATCAGCTTGGCCAGGTAGTGGTACAGCTCGCGCTCGGACTTGCTCGCGACGTCGGCCGGGACGTCGCTCTCGGTCACCGCCCTGATGGCGTGATGGAAGAAGTCGTGGTGCTGGTAGGGAACGCCGAGCACGTGGCAGATGACCCTGGACGGGATCGGCAGGGCGAACGCCGACACGAAGTCCGCCGGCTGCGGGCCGGCCAGCAAGGCGTCGATGCGGTCGTCGACGACCTGCTGGATCGTGGGCCGTAGCTTCTCGACCATGCGGGGGGTGAACGGCCGGGCGATCATCCGGCGCAGCCGGAGGTGCTCGGGGCCCTCCATGGCGGTCAGGAACTGGCCTTCGCCGTGGTGGTCGCGCAGGAACCGGGTGTGGAACGGGTAGCCCGGCTGCATCCAGTCCGCGCTGACCCGGCGGTCCGACAGCAGCGCGCACTGCTCCGCGTGCCGCGTCACCAGCCACGGAGTGCTGCCGTCCCACAGCCGGACCCGGACCAGCGGCGCCCGCTCCTGCAACTCGGCGAGCTCGGGTGCCGGATCCAGCGGACAACCGGACGCCCGGGGCATCGGAAAGTACGGGATTGCCGTGGCTTCCAGCTCGGGAACGTTGGCATGCGAAGACGTCACAATCTGGCTCCGTTCCGAATGTCCCATAACGGAAGACGCATGAACAATGGGGGCCGATGCCCGCTGAATGGTGTGATCGCCGGATCGGCTTCCGCGGCCTGCGGGTTCCGGTGCTCGATCTTTGCGCACCAGGCTGGAGAACCGGTCATACCCGGCCCTTACCCGCTGAAGGCGGGCATCGTTGAACGGTGACCTCTCCGTCTGGCACTGTTCCGGACCCGAAGCACCCTACCCAGGGTTGATCAATCCCTACAAGAGGCAGGAAGGTACTGCATCCTTGGGCCGGCGAAGATCCGGGAACGTGCCCGAAGCAGGATTTCTGCCAAGCGAAATCGCCCGAACCGCGCGGGCCGTCAGCGGTTCCAGCGCTGCGGAATGCTCTCCGTCCGGAGCGGCGACGTGCCCCTCCATGTTTTGGCGTTACAAGGCTTCTGACCAGGGGATTCATGGCATGCCGGGTCGACGGCCGGAGGGGAGGCGGAACAGATCGGCCGGCGGCGGTCCCGCCGTTCGCCGACGGGAACCGGGATCGGATGACGCGCCGGACTAGGTGTGCATTCACCATTGACAGGACCTCAAGGTCTGTATGGGATGGAGATGTTGGTGCCAGTCGAGGTGAAGAAAGGACAACGATGATGCAGGAACTTGAGGAGCGCCCGGTGATCGCGGCGACCGAGGCGGAGCCGGACATGGTGCTTTTCACCGATGGCGAAGGGTTTGACCTCGTCGATGACGTGGAGCTCATCTCCCTGTCATCGGCCACCCTGGGTGCCATCGTCGCGCGGCGCTGCTGATCGCATCTGATGGCGACTCCGAAACGACTGGCCCTCTCGTTCGCCGGGGAGGGCCAGGTGTCGGTCCGTTCGTCCACGCGGAATGTTCGCGTGACGCTGGGTCGGCCCCTGATCAATTCCGACGTCAATTCCCCTTTCTTCGTTCCTCTCGGACTTCTCTGCATTGCCTCGCCCCTGATGGCGCATGGCCACCCCACCGTCGTCGTCGACCTGGAGTACGAGCACCGGATCGGTGCCTTCGAGCCCGGCGACGCCGACTGGCTCGACCAGACCTGCGAGCGTCTGTTCGCCGCCGATCCCGACGTGGTCGGCCTCACCTGCCTCGCGGACACCCTCCCGTCGTGCCTTCTCATCGGGCGCCGGGTCAAGTCGCTCCGGCCCGATGTCACGGTGGTGCTTGGTGGACCCGGGACGTTCGGTGTCTTCCCCGACGCCCTCCCGCGTTTCGCCGACTGCGTCGACTTCGTGTGCCGTGGCGAGGGAGAGCTCGCGATCACCGCTCTCGCGGACGCCCTCGCCGACGGGGTGGACCCCGCCGAGGTGCGCGGCTTCTGGTCGTGCAAGAACGGCCAGGTGGTGTCCAGCGGGCCGCAGCCGACCACGAACCTGAACCTCGTGCCGATGCCCGCGTACGACGCCGTACCGATGGGCGACTACATCCGGCTCTCGACCCCGCACATCTTCGATGTGCACATCGGCTCCGGGTGCACCTATTCGTGCAAGTTCTGTATGACGTCGACGTTCTGGGACCGCGACTTCCGGATCAAGGACCCTGCGGTCATCCTCGACGAGTTGCGGTTCCTGCACCGCACCTACGGAGTCACCCAGTTCAACTTCCTGCACGACAATTTCGCCAACAAGCGCACGTACCTCGACGAGTTCGTGTCCTATTTCGCCGAGCACAACGACATCTTCGAGTGGGGCTGCGCGGTCCGGCCGGACAACGTCAATCCGTCCCTTCTGCGTCGTATGGCCGACGCCGGGTGCTTCAACATCTTCTGCGGCACGGACGCGGGATCGGAGAAGATCCTCAAGTCCATGCTGAAGATGCCCTCGACGAAGCGGACCTACGAGTTCTTCCGGTCCGCCCAGGAAGTCGGCATCCAGTTCGAGACGAACACGATCGTCGGCTACCCGGAGGAAGCCGCCGAGGACCTCGAGAAGTCTCTGGAGGTCGTGTTCGACGCGATCGCCTACGGGGCCGTCAACAGCGACCTCAGCGTGCTCCAGCCGCTTCCCGGTGCCGAGATCACCGACGAGTACCGGGCCGAACTCGAACCGCTCAAGGGCGAACTCGACGTCATGGGAACCTTCCTCCCGCCGGACGTCCGCGCGCTCATCAGGGAAGAGGCGGAGATCTTCACCGGCTTCAGCTTCATCCGCAGCGGAAACCGGGAGTACGAGTACTACCAGGACGTGCTGCGCCTTTCCCGGTACTTCACGCGTCGCTACTACCACCTGCTGCGCTTCCTGAAGCAGGGCGCGGGGCTCACGTACGTGGAAGTCGTCGACGCACTGCTGGAGCGGTCCGGCATGCCGGTCGAGGAAGCGCTCGAAGAGATTCTGGTGAGGCTGGACGGCGCGCACGCGCGAACCGCCAGGGCGCTGTTCACGTACGACTCGATGCTCGCGGAGTTCCGCGGCGACGAGGTCGAGGAAGAACTCGTCAACGTGTACCGGCGGCCCGCCACCGTGAGGGAGAAGCCGCATTTCCTGACCGCGGACCTCGACGTCGACGTCGTCGCGATGGTCTCCGACCCGCGGGAGATCACCTGGGAGCCGGAGCTGGACCGTCCCACCGTCGTGGTCGTGTATCGCGCGAGCGAGGCGGAGGTGTCGACTCTCCGCCTGACACCGGCGCAGGCCAGGATGTTCAAGGCCCTCATACCGCGCGGGCCCGAGGAACGCGAAGCCCTCCTCGCCCAGGTCGCCCCCGGCCGGCTGCGCGAGGTCGCGACGGCGGTGGCGGGACTCTGTGCCCGGATGGACGCCTCACCGGACGCCCCCGAGCGGACTCCGCCGGCGGCCGACAACACCCTCCTGACCCCGTGAGCACCATGCGCCCCGTCGTCGTCGAGGTGGACGACGACCCGATCCGATGGCACGGACCCACGGGAGGCGACTACCTGAGCCGCTGGTTCGCCTCGGCGAGCCAGCACAGCCGGCTCGACCTCCTCTGGGTCACGGACGACGGGCTCAGCCAGCACTACCGCGTCCAGCAGGGCGCGTCCTTCTCCGACGGGAGCCCGGTGCGTGCGAGCGATCACGCCCGGGCGATCCGGACCGCTCTCACGGTGCCGTCGCTCCAGCGGTTCCTGCTCGACATCCGCGCGGTCCGCACCTCGAAGGACACGCTCGTCATCGAGCTCCGCCGCCCGGTGCCGCACCTCCCCAGCCTGCTCCAGAGCGTCGACCTCGCTCCCATCTCCTCGTGCGGACAGCTGTCCTCCGGCGCGTACGAGCGTGCCGTGCGCACCACCGACGACGAGTACTGGCTCGAACCTGTCAGGGCCGGCACGCCCCCCGTGCGGGTGCTCGTGCGCCGGGATCCGCACGGTGCCCCGGAGCGGTTCCGGCGGGGCGAGGTCGACGTGACGTGTGCGACGGCGTTTCCGCTCGACCGCGTCCCGGACTTCGCGGACGACCGGGCGTTCCATACGGCACCGACCGCGATCGAGATGTGCCTGGAGGTCGTCCCCGGCAGCCGGTCCGCGGTGGGCGACGCGGGGTTCCGCCGCCGGCTCCTCGGCGCGCTCCGCTACGACCGCCTGGTCGCCCGGTGCTGGAACGGCGTGGAGTCGGCGGCGCCCGACCACCACGTCGAAGCACCGCCCAGCACCGCCGGCGCCGGTGAACGGTTGCGCCTGGGGTACTGGGACTACTACCCCAACCTGGGCGTGGCCGAAGAGGTCGCGGCCCAGCTGACCGAGAACCTCGGCGTCGATGTCGAGCTGGCACCCGCCGACTTCGTCTCGGGCTCGGCCCAGTCCTTCGACCTGCTCCTCGCCCTGCGGGGTCCGCTCTTCGAGGATCCGTTCGGCGCCTTGGACCTGCTCGACCCGGGACGCCGCGACCCGGTCCTCGCGCCGCTGCTGCGCCGGCTGTCCGAGGACCCGGACGACGAGGACGCGGCCGACGAGCTGCGGCGAGCGGTGCGCGAGCAGTGCCAGACCCTGCCGCTGCTGCGGCTCAGAGGCCACTGGCTGCAGCACGAGGCACTGGCGGGTCGGCCCTGGCCGTCGATGGACGCCGTGCGCTTCCCCCGGTTCAGCTGGCGCGCCGATTCTCCCTGACCCCCGGCAAACGGTGATCTCGCTACGAAGGAAGGCCAGGGATGGCTGACGGAAGCGACCGCTACGTGCTCTCGCCTGCGGCGACCTGGTCCCGCAACGGCGACGAGCTGCGCGTCTTCTCCGACGAGGTGCTGCTGGTCCGGCGCTGCCCCGAAGCGATGTTCGCATGGCTCGAAGCGGTCTCCGACGACCCGCTGGGCCTTCCGGCGCCGAGCGGAGGGAACACGGACGCCATCGTGCGCACGCTCCTTCGGCTCCGCCTCGTCGTCGCACCGTTCGACCGTTCGTGGCAGTCGTCCGCCTGGCGGAACCAGGTCGAGTACTTCGCGGCCCTGGGTCTGGACGCCGGCGCGGCACAAAAACAGCTGCGCGCGGCGCACGTGACCGTCCTCGGCGTCGGCGGCATCGGCGGCGTGGTGCTGGCCGAGCTGGTGGGTGCGGGTGTGGGCGGACTCACGCTCGTGGATGGCGACCGGGTCGCGCTGGAGAACCTGAACCGCCAGTACCTCTACCGGCGTCGTGACGTCGGACGGCCAAAGGTCGACGCGGCCGGCGAGTGGGTGCGTGAGCGCCTCCCCGAAGCGGAGCTCACCACCGCCATGGAGACCATCACGACCAGCGAGGCGCTGGTGCCCCACCTGCGCGAAGGCGGGTTCCTCGTCGTGGCGGCCGACCGTCCCGCGTCGCTGCCGGAACTGTGTGCCCAGGCGTGTCTGGAACGCGGAGTGTCGATGATCACGGGCGGATGCGGCCTCCGGACGGGATCGAGCGGCCCGCTGATCCGGCCCGCCGACGTCCCGGCCTTCCTCGCGTCGCTCCAGGAGGCGAAGGCCGCGGCCGGAGCCGCGGTTACGCCTATGGCGGCCTCGTTCGGCCCGGTCAATACGCTGGTGGGTGCGACGATGGGCCGTGATCTCATCTTCGGCATACTCGGTGTGAGCGCCCGAACGACTTCGCGTCGGGTCGAGCTGCTGGGGACGGCCTTGACCTGAGAGTGCGGAAGGAGAGCTCTGGCCCCGGTATCTCGTGAGCGCCCGTCAAGTTTTGGCGCACCCGCACGAGTTCCGATGCGTCGACGACATCGCCTCCGTCGGGCACCGCCATCCTCACCCGGCCGGGTCCGGGGCCGGTGGTGTCCACCACCACCGTCATCCTCCGACGCCGGCCGGACGGCGGCTGGGCCCACGTCGTGCACGACCGGTTCTCCGACTGACCGCCCCGGCCGCAGCGCCGCCCGCGGGGCTACTCGTCGGAGAGCGTCAGGTCGGGGACCCTCCAGGACGCGATCACGAACGCGACCAGGGCCACCGCGGCTCCGGCGAGGAAGACGACACGCATGGAGGCGACGTACCCCTCCAGGAACGGCAGGGCCGCGCTCCGGTCGAGCGCGCGCAGGAAGGCAGAGTCCTCCAGGTCGACGCCGCCGCCCGGACGCAGGACACCCGCGAGGGCGTGGGCGTTGTCGGGCCGGGCCAGCAGACGGCGGTAGGCGGGGTCGTGGCGGGCCTCGGCCAGCCGCTCGGATATGCGGCCGGCCGCCGTGGAGAACAGGACGGAGAGGAAGGCGGCGGTGCCGACCGTACCGCCGTTGGAACGGAAGAAGTTGACCGACGCCGTCGCCGCGCCCATCTCCGTACGGGGCACCTCGGACTGCGCGAGCGTGGTGAGCGTCTGCATCGACGCACCGAGCCCCGCGCCCATCAGCGCCATGCCGAGCGCGGCGTACCACAGCGGGCTGTCCACGCGCAGGGTGGCGAAGACGAGCATCGCCGCGGTGAACGAGCCGATACCCGCGACGAGATGCACCTTGAACCGGCCGGAGCGCGCGATCAACCGGCCGACCAGGAGCGTCACGGCGAGATTCGCGGCAACGGTGGGAAGGGTGGCGAGCCCCGCCGCCATCGGGCTCATGCCGCGCACGATCTGGAGGTACAGCGGCAGTGTCGTCATCGCGCCGAACATGCCGATCCCCACGACGAAGTGCAGGGCGACACCCAGCCGGAAGGCGCGGATGCGGAACAGCCGCGGCGGCAGCAGCGCGGCGTCCCCCTTCCGCCGCTCCACCAGCACGAAGACGACGAGCCCCAGCACCCCGACGGTGTACGTCAGCAGCGCCCGGGACGAGCCCCACCCCCAGGCGCGGCCCTGCTCGGCGACGGTCAGCAGCGGCACGATCCCGGCGGCCAGCGCGAGGGCTCCGGGGTAGTCGAGCCGGTGCCGTACCCGCCGGTGCGGGAACCGCAGGACGCGGACGATCGCCACGGCGGCCACCGCGGCGAGCGGCACGTTGAGCAGGAAGATCCAGCGCCAGCCGTCGATGCCGAGCAGCGTCTCCCGGTCCGCGAGGGCCCCGCCCGCCAGCGGTCCGACGATGCTGGCGCCACCGAACACGGCCATGAAGTAGCCCTGGTAGCGGCCGCGTTCCCGTGGGGTCGTGATGTCGGCGACGATCGTCATGGCCAACGACATCAGCCCGCCGCCGCCGAGCCCCTGCACGGCGCGGAACGCCGCGAGTTCGTGGATCGACGTGGCGCAACCGCACAGCAGGGAGCCGGCCGTGAACAGACCGATCGCGGCGAGGTAGACGGGCCGGCGGCCGTGGATGTCGGAGAGTTTGCCGTACAGCGGTGTCACGATGGTCGCGGTGATCAGGTAGGCGGTGGTCACCCACGCCTGGGCCGTCAGCCCGTGCAGGTCGTCGGCGATGGTCCGCAGCGCGGACGCGACCACCGTCTGGTCCAGTGCCCCCAGGAACATGCCGAGGACCAGACCGGACATGACCGTGGTGATCTGCCGGTGGCCGAGCCGCCCCGGCGCGTCCCCGGCGGCACCCTGCCGCCGGGTGTCGGAGGAGGTCACAAGTCGTCCTAGAGGGTGGGAGCTTCGGGTTCGGGCCAGGGGCGCGCTACAGGTGTCGGGGGCCGTACCCGTCTTCCGGTACGGGTACGGGTACGGCCCCCGTGGGCGGAGGCAGGCGGGTCATCCGGCGAGGCCGCCCAGGTCGGCGACCGCCTGCCCGACGTCCGGCAGTGTCAGCATCTCCAGCCGGGCCGACCGGACCCGGGCCCGGGGCACGGGATCGGCGAGCAGCTCGCGGCACACACCGGCGATGCCCTCCGCGCTGCGGTCGGTGACACGGCGGCCCACACCCAGCTCCTCCACACGCTCCGCGTTGGCGTGCTGATCACCGAAGTGCGGCAGCACCGCCAGCGGTGTGCCGGTGCGCAGGGCCTCGCGAATGCTGTTGAACCCGCCGTGGGTGACGAACAGGTCCACCGACTCCAGCAGGAGCGGCTGCGGTACGCGCTCGGTGACGTGTACGTGCCCGGGCAGCCCGCCGGTGTCCAGGGGGACGCCGGAGGTCGACACGACCACGGTGCAGTCGCCCAGTCCGGCCGCCGCCCCCACGATCGCGCGCAGGCTTTCGGCGGTGTCCGGCACCTTCACCGGCGACGGGGCGGTCCGGTCCGCCGTGTGCTCCCGCAGCGTCGGCAGGGCGGTGCCGATCGCGGCGTAGACCAGGGGCCGGTCCGTGGGCAGTCCGGCGGCCCACCGGGGCAGCACCGCGTGCCGCTCGACGTCCACGGTCTGCCGGTACGACCAGGTCGGCGGCAGGTGCCGGGAGAAGGAGAAGGCGGGGGGTACGTAGTCGACGCGACCGTGGGGTACGACGGACAGCGGATCGTCCCGCTCGGGCAGCCCGAGCTCCCGCCGCCGTTCGTTGAGCAGTGGCAGCACCTCGGCGGGATCCATGATGTTGCTGAACCCGGAGGGCGTCGGCAGCTGTGGCACACCGAGGAGTTCGGCGGTGAGCACCGCGCTCATGTCCATGCCGTCCCGCAGGATCAGATCGGGGCGGAACTCCCGGGCGAGGGGGAGGAGGATGTCCAGGTGGGGCTTGGCGCCGGGCCCGGCCAAGGCCCGCATCAGCAACCGGGACAGCGCCGGCGCCGGCCCGGTCAGGTCGATGGTCTCCGGCAGTTCGGCCGCGTACGGACTGATCATGGCGAGCGGGTCGAACCGCGGTAAGGCGGCGTTCACCGTCACGTCGTCGTCCCGGAACACGTGGGCGAGGGCGTCGGTGGTGACCACCAGCACCTGGTGCCCGGCCTCGGCGAGGGCGCGCAGCAGAGGCAGTTGAGCGCGCCCGTGGGAGGGACTGCCGAGCGTGGTGCAGAGAACGCGCATGAGCTGGGCCTTTCTCTCGACGGAAGGTGGAATGGCAGAGGGAGGGGGTGGCGCAGGGAGGGGGTGGCGGGGCGGCCGGGGTGCCGGTGGCGGATCCCCGGCCGCCCTGTTCCCGCTTCACGGCGGTCGCGTGGTTCCCGCGTCAGGCCACCCGCGCCGCGCTGCCCGCACGTCCGATGCCCTGCAGGGTCAGCCCGGCCCGGGCGAGCAGGTCCGCGTCCAGCAGGTTGCGGAAGTCGAGGACCTCGTGGCCGGTCATACGCGCGGCGATCGCCGCCCAGTCGAGGTCCCGCAGTTCCGGCCACTCGGTGAGGACCACACAGGCCGCGGCCCCCTCGGCGGCCCGCACCGGGTCGTCGGCGAGCTCGACCAGGTCGCTCAGGTCGGGTCGCTCCTCGTGCAACGCCGGGTCGTACGCGGTGAGTTCGGCGCCCCGGTCGCGCAGCAACCGGGCCACGGCGAGCGCGGGTGAGTCGCGCAGGTCGGAGGTGCCGGCCTTGAAGGTCAAGCCGTACAGGGCGAGCCGTACGCCGTCCAGCGAGCCGCCCTCACCGCGCCCGCACGCCACGGCGACGCGTTCGGCGAGCCGGCGCTGGTGGGTGACGTTGGTCTCGATGGTGGCGCGCAGCAGCGGGAAGTCGACGCCCGACTGGTCGCACGCCGTCAACAGGGCATGGGTGTCCTTGGGCAGGCAGGAGCCGCCCCAGCCCGGCCCGGGCCGCAGGAACGCCGAGCCGATGCGCGGATCGCGCCCGATTCCCTCGGTGACGTCGGCGATGTCGGCACCCAGGCGTTCGCAGAGAGTGGCGAGGTTGTTGGCGAACGACAGCTTCATCGCGAGGAAGAAGTTCGCCGCGTATTTGGTCAGTTCGGCGCTCGCCGGGTCGGTGAGCACCAAAGGCGCGTCCAGGGCGGAGTACAGGTCGGCGACCCGGCGGGCGGCGTCCCGGTCGGCGGCGCCGATCACGACGCGGTCGGGGTGCAGGAAGTCGTGGACGGCGCGGCCCTCGCGCAGGAACTCCGGGTTGCTCACCACGGTCACGTCGGCACGGCCGAGCAGCGCGGCGACCCGTTCGCAGGTGCCGACCGGCACGGTCGACTTGTTGACGACGACACAGCCCGGTCGCAGTACCTCGCGGATCTGCCCGGCGACGGCCTCCACGGCCGCGAGGTCGGCCGCGCCGCCCGCTCCCATCGGCGTGGGCAGGCACAGGAACACCACCTCCGCCTCCGCGACGGCGGCCGCGGTGTCGCCGGTGAACTCCAGTCGGCCCGCTTCCAGGGCGTCCCGCACGGTCTCCGGCAGACCGGGCTCCAGGATGTCGACGCGGGCCTCGCGCAACCGCTCGACCTTGTGCGGGTCGGCGTCGGCGCACACCACGGAGTGGCCCAGGGAGGCGAGGCAGGCACCGGTGGTCAGTCCGACGTAGCCGGTTCCGATCACGGCGACATGACGAGCAGGCACAGAAGATCACCATTTCCGGTCGGTGGGGCCCGCGCGCGGCGGCGCCGGCACGCGTGTCGAGGACGTGCGCCACCGCGCCGTGCGGGCGACCTGGAACGGGCCGACTCCGTCGTGCGGCCCGGTACAGCGAGTTCTCAAGTCATCAATCGTTGACCTGCCTCAGGTATGGCATGCGGCGCGAACACAAGTCAACGATGGGTGACATCGGTCGGTGACTTTGAGACAGTCGCTCCAGACTGGAACATGGGGCGGGCTGGAACATGGGGCGGACGACGGGACGTTCGCAGACGACGAAAGGTGCGGTGACGTGACCGCAGCACACGACGGCGAGGCCTCGGAGGCGGAGGCGTGCCGGCCTGCCCACAGGCGCTCGGCCTCGCGCACACGCACCGCGCTCAGGGCCGCCGCGGCGTTCCGCTTCGGCAAGTACGGCTACGAGGGCACCAGCGTGCGCGACATCGCGGGCGACGTGGGCGTGGACGCCGCCCTCGTCTACCGCTACTTCGGCTCGAAGGAAGCGCTGTTCAACGATGTGACGGGCACCGGCAAGATATTCGAGCCGCTGCTGCGGGAGCCGGTCGAGACGATCCCCGACTGGTTCTGCGCGCTGCTCCTGGGGGCGCCCAAGGACGGCGACTTCCCGCATCCGGTGCTGTCGGTGCTGCGTTCCTCCGGCAGGGACGAGGCGGTCGCCCGGCTGAGGGCGGACTTCACGGAGGTGTTCACCAAGCGCCTGGCCTCCCGCCTCGGCGGCCCCGACGCCGGCCTGCGAGCGGAACTCCTGGCGGCCTGGATGCTCGGCACCAGCCTGATGCGTACGGAGATCCGCCCCCCGGCCCTGCTCTCGGCACCCGACGCCGCCCTGGAACGCTACCTGCGCGCGGGCATCGAGGTCCTGCTGGGCCCCGTGCCGGAGTCCGACGGGGAGCCGCCCGAGCCCGGCAACGGCCAGTCCGGCACGGACGACCACTGATCGGAGCGTGCGAGGGGGCACCCCCAGATGCGCCGACGACCCGTCCGGTCAGCCCTCGTACCGCCCGAGAGGCCGGTCAGTGGACGCGTTCACCGCACTCCGCCGGCAACAGGACGGCGCGCGGTGGCAGTTCGCCGGGGCGACACCCCCTCACGCGCAGGCACGCCTCACGGGACTCCTCCTCGGGCGGGTATTCCAGGGTGACCTCGTCCAGGACGTCGAAGTCGACGGCGACGTGCAGTTCCGCCGCGTGCACACCGTCCGGGAGACAGCCTGCCAAAGTCCCGAACGCCGCCGTGTCGTCGCCGTCGGCGACGCACTCGCGGATCTCGAAGCGCCAGTGCTCGGCCGCCTCGGCGAGCAACGCCCTTCCCCGCTTGCCCCGCCCCGCGAGGAGCTCCGTACGGGCCCGCAGATGGTGGGCGATCGCGCAGCAGACAGGCACCGCTGCGCCGTAAGGGGTCGTCACGCGCGTGTACTCGGCGTGGGGATAGGACGACAGGGCCTGATCGAGGAGGCCCAACGCGGTGTCCGCGGCTGCCGGGTGGCCCTGCCGGACGATGTCGAGGAGCAGAGGCGCCGCGACGACAGCCGCCGGGAACACCGCGGCGCTGTGGCCGTGGACGATGCCGCCACCGTCCAGCAGCGTGCCTGCCTCGGCCGCCTGTTCCAGGCTCGCCGCGTCCGTCAGGGCGCGCAGACCCCTGGCGGCACGCGCCGGGTCGTACCAGCGGGGGTGGCCGGGTACCGCACCCCAGTTCACCGACTCGATCGCATCCAGCACGTCACCATCCTCGCACCGAGGGATCGACAGGCGCATCGGCCGGTGGGCGAGGCGGAGTGCCAGTCGCCACTCGCCAGTCGGAGTGGTCAGTCGCCGGGGGAGCGGAGACCGGTGGCGGTGGTCCCTGCGCTCTCCGTGGGGGCCGGGCAGGTCGGAAGCGGCCGGTAGCCTCACATGCCATGGGCATTCGGATGGACGTAGAGGTGGGTTATCCGGTCAACGACGAGATGGAGCGGGTGCTCGGGCTCGCCGAGGCGGTCGGAGAGCCCGTCGACATCGCGTTCCTGTGGGAGGGACGTACGGAGGCGGAGCACGCCGTGCTCGTGCCCGCGGCCACGCTGGCGCTCTGGGAGCACTGGGCCCCCACCGCCTACCCGACGAGTGACGCAGAGGGCGAGGAGCGGGCTGGCACAGGCGAGCCGGAACTGGCCCACCCTGCGGTGTACGGGGCGTTCACCCTCTTCCGCCGTCGCGTGGGAGGGCGCACCGCGGTCGCTCGCGGAGGTGTGGTGGTGGCCGAGCTACTGCACCCCGACGAGGCGCACTGGCTCCGGGAACAGGCGCGCGACGTCCGCCAGGGCTTCATGGACCCGAAGCAGAAGGCGGCGTTCGAGGAGTTCCTCGCCCGCCGGCCACCCGTAGCCGAGCGGTGACGCGGCGACTTACGCCGGGGCCGCGCCGTTTCCGCCGACTGCCTTCGTGACGAGGGGGAGACGGCCGGTGCCTCCGGTCCCCTGAATGGCGGCTCCCTGACCGCCGTCCAGCAGGTGATCGATGCCATCGCCGAGGCTGCGTGTGGTCGTCCCGGTCAGAGCATCGCGGGCCGTCGCCACTCCTGTCCGAGGACATGGTGGTCGAGGAAGTTCAGCACCGTCTCGTACATGAGGCGGATGTGGTGCGGTGCTCCGATGGTGTGGCCCTCGGTCGGGAAGTGCAGGAACCGGACGGGCACGCCGAGCCGTTGGAGATCGTGGTGCAGGCTCAGTGCCTGGCCCATCGGCACACGGTGGTCCCTGCCGCCGTGCACGATGAGCACGGGCGTCGTCACCCTCGCCGCGTCGACGTGCGGCGAGTCGGCCTCGTACCGCTCCCGTTGCGTGCGCGGGTCGCCGAAGATCTTCCGGAAGTAGGCGTGCATGTCGGTGCCGGTCTGCAACGCCTCGAGGTTCCACATACCGGCGGCGGAGACGATGGCCTTGAAGCGGTCGGTGCGGGTCGCCGCCCGGTTGGCCAGGTAGCCGCCGTAGGACCAGCCGGCGAGGGCCGTCCGGGTCGCGTCGAGGTCGGCGCGTGCCAGTGCGGCGTCCGTCAGCGCGATGACGTCACGGTAGGGCTGACCGCCGTACTGTCCCCGGCCGCGTTCCTGCATCCGTTGCCCGTAGCCGGTGGACAGGGCCGGGTCCGGCAGCAGTACCGCGTAGCCCCGTGCCGCGAACGGCCAGGGGTTCCACGACCAGGTCCAGGCACTCCAGGACGCCTGCGGCCCCCCGTGCGGAACGACGAGCAGGGGTGACGGACGCTCGGGCGAGGCGCCTTCGGGCAGAACGAGCCAGGCGCGCAGCGGGAAGCCGTCGTCCGCCTGGGCGCACACCTCGGTGAGGGTGCCGGGAAGCCGGCGGAACTCGCCGGGGGCCTGGAGGAGGTCGGGTTGCTGATCGGGCGTCGTGGCATCCAGCCGGACCACCCGGGGAGGGCTGTCGATCGCGCTGCGCAGCGCGTAGAGCGTGGTCCCCTCGGCTGTCACGCACAGCGAGGTGTAGGCGCCGGACGCGGTCAGTCGGGTGACCGTGCCGTCCGTGTCGCGGCGGAAGACCGGGCAGTGTCCCCGCTCGTCCCCGGTGAACCACAAGGTGGAGTCGCCGGGTACCGGCGAGAGGACCGCCCGTCCGGGCCACGGCCAGTTGTCGAACTCCGGCAGCAGGTCGGTCTCTTCACCGGAGGCGAGGTCGAACGCGACCAGGGTGACGCGCCATTCCGTGTCGTACCTCTCCTCCCGCTGGCGCTGGCACACCAGCGTCGAGCCGTCGGCCGTGAACACCGGGCGGTAGTACTGATGACCAGGGCGCGAGAGGACGCGACGCCGGACACCCGTGGCCGCGTCGGCGACCACCACCGTGTTCGTGTCCGGGGCACGACCGGTCGCGGCCCGCGTGTAGGCCACCAGCGAGCCGTCCGGTGAGAGCGCCACGTCCGCTTCGCCCGCCAGACCCTGGCTGCCGGCGTTCACCGCGGGCCCGTCGGAGCGCAGGACGAAGGTGTGCGGTTCGTCCGGCCCCAGGGCCGCACCCCAGACCCCGGTCACCGTCTCCTCGTACAAGGCCGCGGTGACCCCGGCGTTCTCGCGCGCACGCAGAGAGGCGGCGTACGACTCGGTGTCCGGGGCGCCGGGCAGGAGGTCGGCGGTGTAGGCGACGGTGTCGGCACGCGCGGCGACGGTGAAGGCGGAGATGCCCCCCGGGTGGCCGACGATCCGCCTGGCCTCACCGTTCTCGGGCAACGCCCACAGCGACGTACCCGTTCCGTCGTCACCGGCGGAGTCGGAACCCTGAGAACCCTGACGGTCCTGGCGGTCCGAGAGGAACAGCAGCGTCCCGTCCGCGGTGAACGCCGGGGCGAAGTCACCCTCGACGGTCCGAGCCAGGAGCCGGCTCTCGCCCTGACCCGAGGGGTCGACCTCCCAGAGCGTCGCATCGTGCCCGCTGCCTTCGTCGTCGACCGAGTACACCGTCAGGATCAAGCGGGTCCCATCGGGCGCCAGAACCAAGTCCGACAGGCGGGGGTGTCCGGCCAACTGGCCGTGGAAAGCGTCGGCTTCGTCCGAGAAGGGGGTCATGCCGATCATCCTGCCTGCCACGCCCCGCCCGTGACAGGGGCGGCCCCGCACCGCCTTCATGTGGTGCCGGCGAGCCCGGCATGGCAGCGAGACGTGTGCTCGACCCGGACCAAGTCGGGGACCTCGACAGCGAAGGATCAAGCGGCGCCGACCAACCCCCATGGAGCCGGCCTCCGCCCGCCGCTCGCCCCGGAGCCGGCCGGGTCGGAGACCGAAGAAACAGCACGCCGGCCCGGTCGCCCTGATCCCGGCAACTCCGGGCGCTGAGCGTATTTCTACTCCAGTAGCTTCCCGAGCGTTCAGTACATTGCCCAGGCAGCCCGGATCACCCACTGCTCCCGACGGAACAACCGGAGAATCAGCCGTGCCCAGAGAAGCGCCCTACCTTGCCGTGGCCGACATGCTGCGCGCACGGATCCTGGCGGGGGAGTGGCAGGTCGGGGAGCGGCTGCCGTCCCGGGTGCGGCTCGCGGAGGAGTACGGCGTCGGGCGCAACGTCGTCCAGAGAGCCATGGACCGTCTGATCATCGACGGCCTCCTCGAAGGCCGCGCCGGCTCGGGCACCTACGTCCGCACACCGCGCGAGCGCCTGCGGCTGGTCCGCTCACGCCACCGTGAACGCCGGGGCGGCTCTCCGTACGGCGCCGGCATCAGGGAACGGGGCAGGGCCGACGCCTGGGACTCGTGCAGCCAGGCGCGCGTCCCCGCTCCCGAGGCGATCGCCGAGCGGCTCGCCGTCCGCCCCGGGGACCTCTGCGTCCGCACGCACTACGAGTTCCTCGCCGACGGTCAGCCCGTCCAGCTCTCCGAGTCCTGGGAACCGATGGCCATCACCGGCGGAACACCGATCGTGCTGCCTGAGACGGGCCCCCTGGCGGGGAAAGGGGTGGTCGAGCGCATGCGCTCCATCGGCGTGCTCATCGACACGGTGGTCGAGATGCCGCGCCCGGCTCGGGCCACCCGGACACACGCGACCCTGTTGGGCATCAGTATCGGCGACCTCGTGCTGCGGATCGAGCGGACCATCTACGACACGGACGGACGCCCGGTGGAAACCGCCGACATCGTCATCCCTGACGCGCGCCGGGAAGTGGTGTACGAGTTCGCGGCCGAGGTGCCGCAGCCACGGAAACCGGCACCGCGAAGGCACGAACACCCCTAGGAGACCGCTATGTCGACATCCCGCCGACCCGGGCTCCTGCGTGATCCCGACTTCGGCCGTCTCTTCGCCGCCACCGCCCTCGGGCAGCTCGGCGATCGCATCCTCTTCCTCGCCCTCCCCCTGGTGGCGATCGTGGCCTTGGACGCCGGCAACTTCCAGGTCGGGTTGCTGACGGCGATGACCACCGCAGGCTCGCTCCTGGTCGGGTTACCGGCCGGCGCGTGGGTCGACCGCATGCGGAAACGGTCCGTGATGATCAGCACCGACGCCGCACGCTCACTGGTCCTGTTGACGGTACCGGTCGCCTGGTGGGCCGGCTTTCTGACGGTCTGGTGGCTCTATGCGGTCGCCTTGGTCCACGGAGTCCTCACCGTTTTCTTCGACGTCGCCTACGTCAGCTATCTGCCACACCTGGTGGGACGGGACGGTCTTGTCGAGGCGAACTCGAAACTCTCGGCGGTACGCTCGGTGACCAGTATCAGCGGACCGTCGATCGCCGGACCGATGGTCGGCCTGATCGGTGCGCCGGTGACGCTGCTGGTGAGTTCGGCGGGAATGGCCGTGTCCGGCCTGCTCGCGGGCACCATCCGCAGACGCGAGCAGAAGCCCGAGTCCAGTGAGCGCCCTCATCTGGGCCGGGAGATCAAGGAGGGACTGGGGTACGTTCTCCGACGGCCCGTTCTGCGGGCCATGATGCTGGGAGACTCCCTGTTCAATCTCTCTCTCGTCGTCTACCAGACCATGCTGTTGGTGTACCTGCGACGGGAGTTGGGACTCGGTTCCTTCGACGTGGGCCTCATCCTGTCGGGGATGGGCTGTGGTGCCCTGCTGGGCGCGCTGTCGGCGACCCGGGCCTCCCAGCGCGTCGGACACGGTCCGGTCATCTGGCTCGCTCCCCTGGTCACCTGCCCGTGGACGGTCCTGATGCCGTTGGCCCGACCGGGTTGGAGCGTGTGCGTTGCCGCGATCGGTCTCGCGACGCTGTCTCTCGGGGGAGTGGTCCGGGTGGTGGCCCAGTCCAGCCTGCAGCAGGCCCTCACGCCGGATCGGCTGCTGGGCCGCGTCAGCGCCACGGCTCGGTTCGTGTCCTGGGGTGGCATCCCTCTGGGAGGCGTCCTGGGCGGGGTGTCGGGCTCCGTGTTCGGCGCGGCGGCCACCTTGTGGATCGGTGCGGCCGGTATGACGCTGAGCGTCCTTCCCACCTTCCTGTCGCCGCTCCGGACCATGCGCGCACTGCCCTCGGAAAGGAGTCCCGAGCCGGTGCGTTGAGCGTGCCGGCCCGCACCGCTCCCGCCAGGGCACAGCGGCGTCGGCCCGGTCGGCGACGCCCGCGACCTCGCCGACCCTCAGCGGGACGCGCAGGCGAACCGGTCCGGATCCGTGTCTTCGTCGAAGTCGCCCAGATGGACGGGCGGCCGGTCGAGGCCGACGGCTGCCAGTACGGCGGGCAGGAGGGTGGCCATCCCCTTGGGCCGGACGGTCTCCGTGGTGTCGGCCAGTTCCGCTGTCGACCACCAGTGATGCCCGTAACGGGCCTCCTCGGTCCGGATGTCCATCCCGTCGGCCTCCTCAGCGGTGACCCGGGCGAGACGGTACTCCTCGTACTGGTCGAAGACCCGGCCGTCGACGGTGAAGATCGCCTGCCGGGTCCAGACGACGGGACTCAGCCGCTCCACGGGAAGGGACAGGGCCGTCTCTTCCCACACCTCCCGCACGGCGGCCTCGGGGTAGTCCTCGCCCCGCTCGACGCCGCCGCCGACGGTGAACCACCATTTCGCCCCTGGCCTGCGGGGGTCACGACCGCAGAGCAGGAGCAGACGATCGGCATCGTCCACCAGGAGAACCCGGGCCGTGCACCTCTTCGTCATCGCCACGAACGCTGATGCTACCCACCGCCTCCGGCCCGGCCCCTCGGCGGGCCGCATCCCGCTGCGGACGGGGCGGCATTGCGTGCAACGCTCGTCATGGCAACGCCATGTTGCATTCGGTCTCAGGGCCATTGCATCAGTTTCCTGCCGTTGACCTGCAATAACGTGCACACGTTGATTGACGGAACCATGAACGCAACGTAGCTTTCGAGCACTCAAAACGTCATGTCGTGAAATGAGGAATGGCTATGAGTGAGTCTCTCCACACCGTCACGACGCTGCCGACGGAGCGCCGGCCCGGCTGCCCCTTCGACCCGCCGGCCGAGTTGCTCGACGCCCGCCGGCACGGCCCCGTCAGCCGCTACACCCACCCCGGCGGAAAGCCCGGCTGGATGATCACCGGGTACGACCTGGTCAGGTCGGTGCTGGCCGACCCGAGGTTCAGCTCCCGCAAGGAGCTCCTGAACGTGGTCGACTTCGAGATCCCCCCGGCGCCGCCCGGCGAGTTCCTCCTCACGGACGAACCGCAGCACAGCCGCTACCGGAAGCCGCTGGTGGGCAAGTTCACCGTACGGCGGATGCGATTGCTGACAGAACGCATCGAGCAGGTCACCGCCGACTGTCTGGACGCCATGGAGAAGGCCGGCCCGCCGACGGACCTGGTGACCGCGTTCGCCAAGCCCATTCCCACCGTCGTGATCTGTGAGCTGCTGGGGGTGCCGTACGAGGACCGGGGTTCCTTCCAGGAGCAGATCGACACCTTCATGGGCGGGGAGGCGAGCGACGAGGAACTGATAGCGGCCTACACCGCGACCCAGGAGTACCTCGCGGGGCTGGTGGCCGCCAAGCGCGCGAACCCCACCGACGATGTGCTCAGCGATCTCACCGACAGCGATCTGACCGACGAGGAGCTGAAGGGGATCAGCCTCATCCTGCTGTCGGCCGGATTCGACACCACCGCGAACATGCTCTCCCTCGGCACCTTCGCACTGCTGCGGAACCCCGCGCAACTGGCCGCGCTGCGCGCCGATCCCGCGCTCACCGACCAGGCCGTGGAGGAGTTGCTGCGGTATCTGAGCGTCGCCAAGACGTTCTGGAGGACGGCGCTGGAGGACGTCGAGCTGGGCGGCCAGACCATCGAGGCCGGCACGACGGTGGTCCTGTCGTACCACACCGCCAACCGCGACCCCGAGCGCTTCACCGACCCGCACGTGCTCGACCTCCGCAGGCCCTACGAGGGGCATCTGGCCTTCGGTCACGGCATCCACCAGTGCCTGGGGCAGCAACTGGCCCGCATCGAGATGCGGGTGGCGTTCCGCGCGCTGGTCGACCGTTTCCCGACGCTGCGTCTGGCCGTACCGGCTGAGGAGGTTGTCCTGCGCCCGGAGACCGCGGACATCTTCGGGGTCAAGAGTCTCCCGGTCACCTGGGACAAGGAGCAGTCATGAGGACGACGCGTCTGCACGTCGACCGTGAACGCTGCATCGGCGCCGGGATGTGCGCACTGACCGCCCCCGAGGTCTTCGACCAGGATGGTGAGGACGGTCGCGTGCTCCTGCTGAACCCGGAACCGCCCGCCGCTCAGCGCGCGGCCGCACAGATGGCCGCCGGTGTCTGCCCTTCCGGAGCGATCACGCTGCACGAGCCGGATCCAGGCGGTTCCTGACGCCGGGGCACGTACTCCCGCACTGCCTGCTCGCGCGGGCCGGCCCGCACCAGGACCGCCCGCCGTCAGGGTCCGTTCAGCAGTGCCGGATACGACTCGGGGGTGCCCGTTCTCGCGTGCACGCTCCCGGGGAGCCGCGGGCCCGTCAAGCAGCGACCAGGATCCCGGCGACCAGGAGGCCGGCCGCCAGACACACGGCCCCGACGACACAGAAGACGGTGACCAGCGCGGCGCCGTCGTGCCCGTCGATGAGCATCCGCTTCGGGTTGTCCGGATCGTAGAAGACCGTCACCACCGAACCCGTGCGGAGATGACCGGCCGTGTTACTGGCGATAGGGGACACGCCCTCCACGGTCCGGCCGTCGCCGGTCACCCACTGGACCACCGGGCTGTACATCGGGGGGCCGTTGTCGACGTCGCGCACCGTGTGAAACCGGACGATCGTCCCCCATGCCTTCACCCCCTGCTGCCGCAGCCTTCGCGTACGACGCCGGAGGGCGAGGCCGATGGCCATGAACACCGCCCCGAGCAGCAGCGGAACACCCGCCCCGATCAATCCGCCCATGAGTCCGCCACTCCCTTGTCCACCGGACCCATTGGATCACGCCTCTCCGGAGTCGAACGCGTCGGCGTCGACACGGACTCCGAGGCACTGCCCGGCGCCGTGGACCGGGCCGGTCGAGTGGTCCGCCGGACGCGGCTCACATCCGGTCAGTCGAGCGTGTGCCGACCGAGGCGTTCCGCTCAGGACGGACACCGGTCGGGCCGGCCCGCAGGTGTGCCCTGGTTGCCCGG
The DNA here is from genome assembly GCF_055639035.1 of Streptomyces sp. NPDC107654. Classification (NCBI taxonomy): domain Bacteria; kingdom Bacillati; phylum Actinomycetota; class Actinomycetes; order Kitasatosporales; family Streptomycetaceae; genus Streptomyces; species Streptomyces sp. NPDC107654. The sequence goes on along the minus strand of NZ_JBVKBI010000028.1, from coordinate 50,424 downwards.
GGGAGCGGGGAACCAGGGCGAGCGGCCGGTCGGTCAGGACGCGCTGCCGGTGACCGAGCCCGCGGACTTGGTGACGTGGTACGTGACGGTCGTGCCGCTCCAGAAGTGGAAGGTCAGGGTTACGGTGGCGCTGTCGCGCAGCGCGCCCAGGAAGTCGGGCGTCAGACTGATCCGGCCGCCCGAGTAGTCCGGCGAGAAGGCGCGGTTGAACTCCTGGTACGGGGTCCAGTCGGCCTGGCCGGCGTTGCTGCCGTCCGCGTACGTGGCCTCCATGGTCGCCAGCTCGTCACCGTGGTACCGCGTGGGAACGGTGAACGAGTCCGTCGTGCCCGTCGCGTTCGACAGGACCGGAGGGTCGTAGGTGACGATGTCGACGTTCCAGGGCAGCCCCCGGGAGAACCGGGCCCGGAGCGTCGCGCCGACCCCGTAGGCGTGATCGCCGGTCAGCCGGGTCAGAGCGGCGGCCGTGAGGGTGAGCTGGTTGCCGGAGAGCGTGTAGTTCCGTCCCGCGACGAGCCGGGTGCCGCCCTGCCACAGTCCCCGGAAGGTGGTGCCGTTCGGGTCGAGGGTGAGTGTCCGGGCCGTGATCTGGCTCGACTTCCGCACGAAGACCTTGTCGGAGGAGGCGGTGCCCGAGCGAGTGGTCCAGCTCGACCTGATCCAGGCGAACAGTGCCGGGTCCCGCCACCGGAGGGTGGAGCGGTTCAGGTAGGAGAAGGGGTCCCACAGGGCGGTGGTGACCCCGGAGACACGCGCCTGGTGCCCGAGCTGCTCAAGGTACTTCAGGGCCTCGCCCCGCTCGATGGAGTCGGGATGGGTGTAGTCGGGCCAGCTGAGGGTGCCGTACTCGCCGAGGTAGACGGGGACGCCCTTGGCGACGAACGAGTCGTGCATGCGGGCGAAGGCGTCGGTCAGGTCCTCCTGGGCGGTGGCGTCGTACCGGGTGCCGCCCGCGATGTTCACGCTGAACGGGTACCAGCCGTAGTAGTGCACGGTGGCGACCAGGTAGGGGTCGTCCAACGCGCCGATCGTGGCGGACAGGTCGTCCATGAGGGCTTGCGAGGGTGTGCAGCCCAGCGTGGGCAGGACCAGCAGACGGCTCGTGTTCCCGCCTCCCGAGCCGCGGACGATGGTGTTGGAAGGAGGTGTTGAGTTCGTCCAGCAGCTGGATCTTCTGCGCGTCCGTGGCGTTGTTGAACTGCGGTTCGTTGACGCTCTCGAAGAGGAGGGAGCGCGGCTCGTCCCGGAACGTGGTGGCGATCTGCGACCAGCCGGCGTCGAAGCGGGCCCGGACCTCGTCGTGATGGGCGGGCATGTCCGCGATCCACTGCCACGAGTCGTGGTGGACGTTGAGCACGACGTACAGTCCGTCGGCCAGCGCCCAGTCGACCACCTGCTTGACGCGGGTCATGAAGGTGGCGTCGATGGCGTAGGGGGCGGTGGCGGACTGGTGGTCGGTCCAGGTGACCGGGATGCGGACACTGCGGAAGCCCTGTGCGCGCACGGTGTCGAACAGGGCCTTCGTGACCGGTGGGTTGCCCCAGGACGTCTCGTCGGGGATCGCGTCCAGCGTGTTGCCGAGGTTCCAGCCGGGCTGCATGGCCGCCACGGGGCCCATGGCGGAGGCCGGAACCCGGACCTGCGACCGTGTCGGGTGTGCCGGGTTCCCGGCCGCCGCCATCGGGTGGCGCTGGACAGGCCCACGACGACGAGCAGCGTCAGCAGCAGGGCGGCCAGGCGCCCGGGACCGCAGCTGCGGTGGGGGGCGGAGGGCCGTATGTCCTTCACCTGTCGTTCCTTTCGGTCGGATGTCGCGACGGGGTCGGATCGGGGGTCTGTCGGTGCTCGGACCGGTGGTCGGGACGGCGGTCGGATCCGTGGTCACCGTGTGAGGGGTTCGTAGTCGAACCAGTCGAAGTGGACGGTGCCGACGGCCGCGTACACGCCGATGACGCGACCGGTGAAGCCGCCGGCCACCTCGGTCGACAGATAGCGGCCGTCGAGGGTCGCGAGCACGGTGAAGGTGCCGTCCGGCTGCTCGAAGCCGAGGGAGACGACATCGGGTCCCGTGCACGGCCCGTGCGGAGGCGGCGGGTCGGTCACGGTGAGGCCGAGGACCATCGGTCCGTCGGGTACCGGATGCGTCGCGACGACCGTGCGAAGCGGACCGACGCGTGCGGCGACCCGCACCTCGGTGCCGGACGCCTCGACCGCGTAGTGGTGCCGCTCGTCCAGCCGTACGGCCAGGCCGCCGCGGCCCTCCGAGGGGTCGACCAGAGTGCGCGCCCGGCACGACAGGTGCTGCTGGCGCCGGCCGGTGAAGACGACGCCGGGGGCGTCGAGGCCGCCGTCCCGCGCGCGGAGCGTCAGCCATCCGGGGCGCTCCTCGGTGGTGCAGTGCTCCGCCGGACGGTCCCGCACGGAGATCCACGCCGGCCGCAGTGCCTTACGGCCGAAGTCGTCCCGCCGTTCCTGCTCCGGGCCGGGCACAAGGGGCCACGGCGGAACCGTCAGGTCCAGGGCGACCTCGCCGACGACCGGCCAGTCCTCCACCCAGGTCACGGGGGCGAGGAACGTCTCCCGGCCGAGCACGTGCCAGCCGGGGGTGCCGCCACGCGGCCGTACGCCGAGCAGCACCATCCACCAGGAGCCGTCGGGAGCCTGGACCAGATCGGCGTGCCCGGTGTTCTGCACGGGGTGGTCGGTGCCGCGGTGGGTGAGGATCGGGTTGGCGGGACAGGGCTCGAACGGGCCGTCGGGCCTGGGGCCGCGGGCGACCGCCACGCCGTGGCCGCGCTCGGTGCCGCCCACGGCGATGAGCAGGTACCAGTAGTCGCCGATCCGGTACAGATGCGGCGCCTCCGGGGCCTTGTCGCCGGGCGCGCCGGACCACGTCTTCCGCGGGGGCCCGTACGTCCTCCCGGTGTACGGGTCGATGCGGACCTGCGACACCCCGGCGACGGTGCACCAGCAGGTGCCGTCCTCGTCCCAGGCCAGGTCGGGATCGATGCCGGGCACGCCGTCGAGCCGGACGGGATCCGACCACGGACCGGCCGGGTCGGTCGCGGTGACGATCAGGTGACCGCCGCCTTCCTGGACATCGGTGACGATCAGCCAGAAGCGTCCGTCGTGGTGGCGCAGGGTGGGGGCGTAGACCCCGGCGGAGGACGGCACGCCGGCGGACAGACCCAGCTGGCTCGGCCGGTCCAGGACGTTGCCGATCTGCGTCCAGTGCACCAGGTCGCGGCTGTGGAAGAGGGGTACACCGGGGAAGTACTCGAAGCTGGAACAGGCGAGATAGTAGTCGCCGCCGACCCGGCAGATGCTGGGGTCGGGATGGAAACCCGGTAGCACGGGGTTGACGGGGCCGGTGTCTGACAAGCCACCAGGTCCTTTCGGAGCGCGGGACGTGTGGGTCGGGCGAAGGCGTCCTCCGAGGAGGGCGCCTCCAGGCGCCGGGCGGGAGCGGCACGGCGGAGGGCGCGGTGGGCAGGGCGGTGGGCACGGCACCGTCATGGCAGGCGCGGTACCGCGCGCCTGCCGGGGGCAGGTCATGGCGTCGGGCCGGAGCGGTGTGTGGGCGGAGGAGAAGGGTTTGCCGTACAGTCGAAGCGCTTCACTCGACAGGCGAAGCTAATGGACGCGTTTCGCGCGAAACAAGAGTGTGCGCACGACGAAAGTTTTCTTCGGCAGGGTCTTTTGATTGGGGCTGCCGCGACGAAGGCAGCGTCGACGCGCTTCGACGCAGTGCCGTCAACCCGGCCTCGATCTTGGCCCGTTCCCTCTCGCCCCGTCCACGTACGGCACGCGGACTCCCGCCCGGTGCGCGGTGGGCGAGTCCGCCGAAGGATCGGCTCCCGCTTCGAACGGGGTCAGCTCCTCGACCCTCCCGGCCTCCGTCCGACGTGAGTGCTCCGACCAGCGCGAGGAGGCGTGGCAGCCTTGGGGAGCCCTCAATCGACAGAGGCGGGCCGCTGGGCCGCTGACCGGGTACTGCTCGTCGCGGACCTCGTGCTCGCCGGGTGGCGGTGCGGTCCGCGCGGCGACCGCCCTCACCGCAGCCAACTCACAGATCCTTTACGGGTACAGCCTTAGGCTGGCGCGGTGACTGATGAGCGGGAGCGGGTGCAGCCGTCGGGAGTGTGGGCCACGGCGGTGGGGGTGGCCAGAGTGCGGGCGCTGGAGACCGAGCGGGAGAACGCGCTGTTCCGCGACCCGCTGGCACAGGCCTTCGCCGCCGCCGGTGGCCTGTGGCCCTCTTCGTCGCCGCAGCCCGACGACGAGGCCGCGCGACGCCGTCGGCTGGCCGTGTCGTTCTCCATCGTCATCAGGACGAGATTCCTCGACGACCTGCTGCAACAGGCCTCCGCCTCCGGGGTCCGGCAGGTCGTGCTGCTCGGCGCCGGAATGGACAGCCGGGCCTTCCGGATGGACTGGCCCGAGGGCACCCGGCTGTTCGAGGTCGACACCGCCGTCCCACTGGACTTCAAGGCTTCGGTGCTGCGCCAGGAGCGGGCCGTCGCGCGCTGCGAGCGGATCACCGTCGCGGTGGACCTGCGGGAGGACTGGCCGGCCGCGCTGGCCGCCGCAGGGCACGACCCCGCCGTGCCGACCGCCTGGATCGCCGAAGGACTGCTGATCTACCTGCCCGAGGACGCGGTGGAGCTCCTGCTGGCCCGGATCAGCAGTCAGTCGGCGGCAGGCAGCCGGTTGGGGCTGACGCTGGGCTCGCGCGGCGTGATCGAGCGCTTCGGCGCGGACGCCGTACCGGGATCGGCGGCGTCCATGTGGGTCTCGGAGATGCCCGACGACCCGGTTGGCTGGCTGGCCGGACACGGTTGGGAGGCCGAAAGCCACACCCTGCGCGAGCGCGCAGCCGCGTACGGCCGTCCGATCCAGACCCCGCCGCGGCCCGATGAGGGGCCCGGCGGTCTGATCTCGGCGGTCCGCCGGTAGAGCGCCTTCCGGATCCCTGGGACGATCGGTTTCGAGGGGTCTGATGAGTGGAGCGGATGCCGGCCCGCTGTACGCTGGCCCCTGTTCGTGTACGACCCGGAGTGGAGAGACAGGGAGGTGAGGTCGGATGACCGCGTTCAAGGCCACCCTGCGCAGCGTCCGGGTGTCCCTCACGTCCCGGGCCGTGGCCTGACCTCGTCCTGTCCGCCCTCGCTGGGAGCGTGAGCTCGCGAGGGACCCACACGAACCCCACTCCGGAACGGATCCTCCTCCATCATGCGCAACTGGATCACGCGCGCCGAGACCGGCGCCGACGTCCCCGCCATCCGCGACATCCTCCTCACCGCGTTCGAAACCTCCGAGGAGGCCGACCTCGTCGACGCCCTGCGCGCCGACGCCTCCTGGATCGACGGCCTGTCCGTCGTCTCCACGGACGAGAACGGCCGGCCCGTCGGCCACGCACTGCTGACCCGCTGCCGCATCGGCGACAAGCCGGCCCTGTGCCTGGCCCCCTGCGCCGTACGGCCCGAGCACCAAAGGAGCGGCGCCGGCTCCGCGGCCGTCCGCGCCGCTCTGGCGACGGCCAGGCAGATGGGGGAGCACTACGTCGTCGTCCTGGGCCACCCGGCCTACTACCCCCGGTTCGGTTTCACCCGCGCCTCCGCCCACGGCATCGGCCTGACCATCGACGTCCCGGACGAGGCCCTCATGGCACTCAGCCTCGACGCCGACCACCCGCTGCCCGGCGGAACCGTCCACTACGCCGCACCGTTCGGCATCTGACCCGCCCCCGCGGTGCGGGCCGCGTCATCGCGCCCCGCACCGCGACAGCAGCCGCGCGCGGGCTCAGTCCCACCAGAACTCCCAGCGGTTCAGGTCGACGAGGTGCTCGGCGTAAGCGGCCAGGTCGCGATGGGCGCCCTGCCAGATGTTGTCGGGGCAGAAGGCGAAGTGCTCGGCGGCGATGATCAGGGCGTCTTCGAGGCGGTTCGGTGGGGCGGCGACGCTCAGGTGCAGGGTGTCGAAGCCGACTCCGACGACGCGTACGCCGAAGCGGTCCTCCCAGTCGCGGACGACGGCGGAGAACAGAGCGGTGTCGTTGCCGTAGTTCAAGGGGCCGGTCCACCCGGCGGTGCTGAGGGAGTCGGCTCCCCTCGGTGCCGCGACCAGACCGAGGCGCGCGTGCGGGGTGTGGACGAGGAAGGCTCGCGCGTATCGCTCGGCCATCGCATCGGGATCCGCGACGAGCGCCGGCGCCGGTGCGCACCCGGGCCAGGTCCGGCCGAAGGGGGCGGTGACGGCCAGGCGTTGGTCCACGCTCAGCTGGTCGTCGTCCTCGTCGGTGGTGGTGTAGTCCTGCCACCAGCGGATGAGGAGTGCCTCCGCGTCATGCTCTGCCGGCGATGACATGCCCTCGGGGGATATCTCACCGCAGGCCCAGGGGCGGAAGTCGCTGTCGTGCGGGTCCAGGGAGTCGAGCAGGAGCGGCCAGAGGCCGGAGGCGGCATGCCCGGCGCGCAGTTGGGACCAGAGCTCGGGGGAGGGCGGGGCGTCGCTCAGCCACAGTGGCCGCACACCGCCACGGCCTCCCCCCGAAGTGATCAGGCGCCCGGGCGGCAGCGCCGGGCCGTTGGGAAGGCGGGATTCTGGGTTCACGAGCGGATGCTAGGTCCTGGGTCTGACAACAGGGGCTCACCTCAGTCCGCTTCGGCCTGGGCGGCCGACACCGGCCTCGTGGAACCCGGCCACGAGGGCGGTGGCGACTTCATCCGGTACGTTCATGTGGTGCCGGTGTCGCGTGACGTCGGCCGCCGTCACGCGGGTTCGTGACGAGGCCGGGAGCGTTGCCGGTGGGGTCCGCGCCCTGTGTCCTGCCGAGCTCCGGGTGGGGCCCCGGCCGGTCATCCGGTTGGCCAGCGCGTAGAAGGGCCGCCCGCGTGCGCCAGACCGTTCCCGGTGTACCTGGCGGGCCCCTCGGCTGCAACCCGTGGTGAGCGGCGCCTGGTGACGGCACCGGCAGCGGGGGCGACCGTACCGTTTGCCATCGGTCTCGCGGGGTTTCGACCCTAGAATCGGGCCATGGGAAGGACCGTCCGCGCCAGCCGGGTGATAGCGGCCCCACCGGCGACCGTCTACGGCGCCCTCCTCGACCGGGACGCGCTGGAGATCTGGCTGCCGCCGGCTGGTATGCGCGGGCGGGTCGCACGATGGGACCCCCGGCCTGGTGGCGGGTTCCGAATGGTCCTCACCTACCTCCACCCCACCGACAGCCCGGGCAAGACGTCGGACGCGACGGATGTCGTCGACGTCGAGTTCGCCGAGCTGGTGCCGGCGGAGCGCGTGGTGCAGCGGGCGGTGTTCGAGGCGGACGACCCGTCGTACACGGGCACCATGACGATGACCTGGCACCTCACTGCCGCCGGTGAGGGAACCGAGGTGACGGTCACCGCCACGGGCGTGCCATCCGGAATCGACCAAGCGGTCCACGAGGCCGGGATCGCGTCCTCGCTGGCCCACCTGGCGTCCTACGTCGAAGCAGCCGACTGACTCGGTCCCGCCTGCGTCCATGCGTCGTCACCCGCACCCGCGCCGCCTCCTGCACCATGCCGCCCAGTGAGCCGCCGCCGGCACACCCACCCGACAGCCGGGTGGACGCAGTGCCAAACACCTGTGGACTTTCCGCCAGCGACGCGCGGCCGCCTGACCGGCAGGCTGAAGGTGACGCCGGTACGGGGGTTCGGCGTCGAACCGACCGGTACACGGATCGACCCGGGTCATCGCCCGGTACGGGCATCGGTGACGAGGAACGGTGAGGGGGCCGGCTTGGCACCCTCCAGCACGAGGACGGCGACGCGGTGCGGGCGGGAGGCCGGCATGGCACGGAGGCTACGTGGGTGCCTGCCTCCGCTCTCCGGGCGCAGCCACTGCACCACCGGGTTCCGTCTCCTCGGTGGTGCGCCGCCTTTGGGGCGACGGAGCGTGTCGTTCGTAGCGCGGCTGGTTCCCACGCGCTCCGGCGCCGAGGTGCCCTAGAGTCACCGCATGCGGCGAAGGACTGGACTGGCGGTGGTGGGGGTCGCGGCCCTGGCCTGGGGCGAGTGGTTGAACTGGCGTTGGTCCCGGGCCCTCGTGGGGCACGGTGGGGGCGCTTCCGAGGCCGTGGTGGTGTTGGGGTACCGCAATCCCCAGACGACGGCGAACCTGATCAACCGCTGGCGAGTCCGTGCTGGAATCCGTTCCATCGCCGCTGACGGTGCGCACGAGACCCGCGTGATCTTCAGCGGCGGTGCGATCGGCAGCGGCGCGTCGGAGGCCCGGCTGATGGCCGACTACGCGAAGACGGCGCTCGGGTTCGACGGCACGGTGCTTCTCGAAGACCAGAGCGCCACGACGTGGGAGAACATCACCAACGTGATCCCGCTGCTTGAAGACGCGGACCGCATCAAGATCGCCTCCCAGCCGGCTCACGCACTCAAGGCCCGTGCGTACCTGTGGCGGCAGCGCCCCGATCTCGCGGAGAGGCTGGTGCGCGCGGATGACTACCGCCCGGGCGAGTGGACGGCCGTCAAACCGCTGCTGGCTCTGTACGGCCTCTGGACACTGCGCGGGCTCAAGGCCGACGAACGGAAGGTCTCGTCGTAGGCGACCGCAGGGGGCTTGGCGGCACGCATGGAGGTGACCCGAGCCTACGCCTGCAGCGGACGCCGATCCGGGAGCGAGGCCACGGCCACCGGCCGGCCTGGCTTCCGGGTGGCGGCGTCTCGTCAGTGGTGGCTGGTGCTCCGACCGGGAAGGCTCGCCGGGATGTGGGTGGCCGCGGTCGGATGTCTCGACGGGCCGTCCGACTGCCGGGGGGTGTGGTGGCTGAGCCTGTCCGTGTGCGCAGGTCGACCGACCAGGAGGGAAGGAACCGCAGCAGATCGTGCCCGGGGACAGCACCGGTTCGGTGCGCGACCGGCGGGCGATGATGCTGCCGGCCTCGGCGGCCGGAAACCGGGTACCGGCGCCGGCGCCGGCGGAACGATAACGCCCGCCATCCCGACGTGCCGGCCGTCCAGCGGCGCGAGCGCGCCCGCGTCCGTAGGGAGAAGGGCATCCGCTGGGGCGGGACCAGCGACGCGCTCCGCCCGTCGGCCCGGCGAACCTTTCCGGCCACAGCACTAGGCGAGCCAGAGCGAGCCGCGCCGATGACGTGCCGGCGGTATGTCCACCGCTTCCGCTGCATCGAGTGCGAGCTCGTCGGCGCTGGTGTTCACCAGCCTCAGGAGGGTTCCCACTCGGGCTCGTAGCCGCTGTCGTGCCCGGCGTTCCTCCAGTGCGGACCACTCGCCGACGGAGCGGTCCCGCTGGTGCCGAGGGAACGCGTAGACGGCCACCGCGCGGCGGACCAGGCGGGGTTGGGGCCTTCTGGAGCTCCGTGCCGCATCGGTGAAGTCGGCCGCGCTGTACCGGAGGTCGTAGAGAACCGCCGCATGCCAAGGCCTTCCTGATGGGAAGTCGTCTGCACTCCGGCTGTGTGAAGGAGGAAGATGGTGAGCGGTGCGTGCCACGGAACTCCGATCGCAGCTGGCGCCAGGTATCTCCTGGCCGGTTACCTGACCCTCTGTGCCCTGTCGAGTCGAGCGGGGTCGCGACGTGCCGGGGCGAGCCGCGTCACGCACCGTCGGTGTCCAGACGCTGCGCTGATTCGAGCAGGTGCGTCGGCAGCTTCGTACTGGCCGCGAGCACCTCGATTCCGATCACGCGTCCCCGTTCGTCGAAGTCGAGGTTGATCATGCCGTCGACCTGTACCGGATCACAGGGGTACATGTGCGCCACCGAAGGGCGGGCTTGTGGACCGGTGAAGTACACAGAGGCGGCATCCGCTGTCTCGTCGTAGGTGACGTCGACATCGGCCATGGCCGGCGGGCTCCTTCGATGTGGTGGCAGGCAGGAACGGATTTGACGATGCCGGTGACGCGGTTGGCGCCGCAACGGGTTTGTGTGGAGGGCGCAAGGAGGGCACAGGCCGCAGGGTCGAGGACGGGGGCAGAACCGCTGTCCGCGGGTGATTACCGTACGTAGCGTCCTACCGCGCCCGTCATCCTCCGCGTCCCCGTTCCTCACGAGCGGTTCGCTGGTGTGGGCGAAGCGACCCCTGCTGTTATTCAATGAGGTGTGCGGTCAGGGATCTCGGGGGCCCGGTCGCACGGGTCCGAGTACGGCCCCGGCGGTGCGCCGGGGATTGCTGAGAGAGCCGCATGGACTCCACACCCTCCCCCTCGTCCTCCTCGGCGTTCGACCTGGTCAGCAGCGCCCTGGGACGGTACATCCCGCGCGGCGGAGCGGCGGCGGACGCCGGTTCCGGCGACGTGGAGGGCGACCGCACGACGCGCCGACGCGTACCGGAGGACCCGGCGGCCGGCCGGCAGGAGCAGATTCTGGGCGCGGTCAACCTGGACAGGGATCTGGTCGTCACCCGCTGCAATCTGGACGCGCCCGTGTTCGCGGGCCTGGACGCCGTCGTCGGGCGGCCGTTCGTCGATGTCCTGCCGCCGGGGGACGTACCCACGGTCACCCGGCGGTTGCGGCAGGTCGCGGAGACGGGGGAGGCGCACGTCGCCCGGATCCAACGTCTGCGCCGCCGCGACAGGTCGGAGCTGGTGGTCTCGATGAGCATCCTGCCCGCCGCGGCACCCGAGGAGGGCCTGACCATCTCCCTGATCGCGATGGCCAGGAGGCTGCACCTGTACGCCGCCGAGACCGCGATCGGCACCTCGCTGGACATCGGCGACACCGCGCAGTCGCTGGCGGAGTCCCTGCTGGCCTGGGGAGACGTCGCAGCCGTCGACCTCGACTTCGCGGTGTGGACGGGGGAGGGAGTCAGCGGCCAGACGAAGGGACGCATCCGGCTGCGGCGGGCGGCTCTGGTGCCGGACCGGGCGTGGCCCGAGGGCTACGTGACCCCGGGCGACGATCTCCCCGGCGACGCGAGCCGCCTGCTCGCACAGGCGGTGCTGCGCGACGACGCCCCGCAGACCATCGTCATACCCGACCGGGAGGCGGTCGAGCGGGTCCTCGGCAGTCCACGGGTCGTGCGGGCCCTGGTGCCCGGTGACCGGTCCGCGGGTGTGGCGTGCATACCGCTGGTCCTGGACGGCACACCGCCCGTCGTACTGGGCGTGGCGGAGGTGTGGCGGCGAGCGGACTGCCCCTTCCGTGACAGCGAGCTGCTCGACCTGCAGGAACTGGTGGCCCGGACCGCCCACCACGTCGACCTCGCCCGGCAGCACCAGCGCGAGCACACGCAGGTGCTGGCCCTGCAGCGCCGGCTCCTGCCCCGGACCGGCGGTGACACCATCGAGATCGCCAGCGTCTACCAGCCCGCCACCCCCGACAGCGCGGGCGTCGGCGGCGACTGGGTGAACAGCTTTCCGCTGCCGGACGGCCGGACCGCCCTCGTGGTCGGAGACGTGGTCGGACACGGACTGGGAGCCGCGGCGACCATGGGCCAGCTGAGCATGGAGGCCCGCGCGCTGCTCTCCGCGGGGCTGGCGCCCGACGAGGTACTGGAGCACCTGGACGAGACCGTGGCGCTTCTGGACGACGCGGAGTCCGGGCTGACGGCCGGCTACAGCGCCCTGGGGTCGACCTGCTGCATCGCCCTCTACGATCCGGTCGGCCACCACGTGACACTGGCCAGCGCCGGCCACCTCCCCCCGGTCCTGGTCTTCCCGGACGGCCACGCGGACACGCTCGCGGTCCGTCCCCACCCCGGTCTGGGCGCCGAGTTCGCGCTGCGGGAACCGTTCGACGTGCACACCTTCGGCGCACCCCCCGGTTCCCTGCTCGCCCTCTACACCGACGGTCTGGTGGAGGACCCGGACGTATCGATCGACGAGGGCATCGGGAGGCTGGCGGACGCCGTGTCCACGGTGCACCCCTGGGACGCCCTGCAGCGGGCCGCACGGCACGTCGTCTCCGTGCTGGCGCCCGCGCACCAGCGCGACGACGTGACCCTGCTGCTCGCACGGATGATCGGCTACCGCAAGGGGGACACCGCGACCTGGCGGCTGCCCGCCCGCGACGACGCCCCCGCCCGTGCCCGTGCGCAGGTCGCGGCGCTGCTACGGCGATGGCCCACCAGGGACGACACCCGCGACAACGTGCTGCTGCTGGTCAGCGAGCTGGTCACGAACGCGGTGCGCTTCGCCACCGGACCCGTCACGGTACGGCTGATCAGGGCCGGGCACGGCCTACTGTGCGAGGTGGGCGACACCGGCAACGGCAGACCGCTCCTGAGGCGGGGCGGCCTCCTCGACGACGGCGGCCGTGGCCTGCACATCGTGCACAGGCTCACGACCCGGTGGGGGGTGCGGTGGACGGACACCGGGAAGGTGGTCTGGGCCGAAATCGCACGGTGACGGCCGTGACGCGGCGCCGTGTGGCCGTGGCGCGGCGCCGTGTGGCCGTGGCGCGGCGCCGTGTGGCCGTGGCGCGGCGCCGTGTGGCCGTGGCGCGGCGACGCGCGGCGATGACGCGGCGCCGTGCGGGACCGCGCCGGCGTGCGCTGCCCCCTACTTCAGCCACTCCCCTTCCAAGGCGGTGGCGGTGAGGCCCGGTGCCGCCGCGTACAGGACGGCCCGGTCGCCGGGCTTCTGCCTCCCGGCGTCGTACGCCCGCCGCAGGATGTCGAACACGGCGGCGCCCCCGCGGTTGCCGGTGGTGTAGCTGTCCCGGCTGTAGTCCAGCAGTCCCGCCGGCCACGCGTCGGGCATCGTCTGTTCCATGTACTCCAGCACCCGGGTCCCCCCGGGGTGCGCGAGCAGCACGTCGGGGTGCCAGGAGTCGGGGCTGTCCTGGTAGCGGGCGCGCAGCCACTCCCACATCGCGGTGACCGTCTCCTGCACGGCGCGCGGCCCGCGCCGGTCCATCACGAAGTGGGCCCCGTCCTCCCGTGTCTCCAGGCGGTGCAGGTCCTGGGTGCCGGGCAGGGTGTGGTGCCAGGCGGCGTCCAGCCGCAGCACCGACTCGCGCCTCGGACGACCGGTGACGACCGCGGCGACCGCGGTGTCCGCGAACAGCAGCCGGACGATCAGGGACTCGAGGGTGTCGTCCGCGGGCTGGTAGGTCGTGCTCAGCGCCTCCGCGATGACGACCAGGACCACCCGGTCGGGGTCCGCCGCCACGAGGTCCGCCGCCAGCGCCAGGGAGCGGGTCCCCGCGATACAGGCCCACTGCGTGGCCGGCAGCAGCATCACGTCGTCACGGAGCTGAAGCTTGTTGGTCAGGGCTATGTCCAGGCCGGGCAGCGCCGGGGTGGTGGAGTGACTGGTGATCAGGCAGTCGACGTCCGCGGTGTCCAGCCCGGCTGCCTGCAGGGCCCCGCGTGCCGCACGCTCCCCGTACGACTGCACGGCCTCCCAGGCCGGTGCGGTGCGCTCCTGTACGGTCTGCGGCGCGGGTATGGTCTCCAGAGCGGCGATCACGCGTTCCACGTCGTGCTGGGTGAACCCGCCGCGCGCCAGCGCCTCTTGGGCGGGCTCGACGCCGATGGTCCGCAGACCACTGCCGTTGCCGCGCGCGACGGCGGCCTCCAGCGGCAGCATCCAGCCGCGGGTCTCGATGCCGGTACTGGCCGCGATGCTGTCGATCCGCGGCGCCCACGCCGCGTGCGGATGGCGGTCGCGTACCTCCGTCACGATCTGGCTGGTCTTCACGGTGTGCTCGCCGTGTATGACGGCAGGAGGGCAGACGTAAGCGGCCATAATGGGGCACCTTTTCGGGGACCTGAGACGGGTGAGGGGGAGGAACGTCACGAGTGCTGTGTCATGGGTCACTTCGGAACTGCGAACCCAAGGCGACGCCGATTAGCCCCTTTTGGGAGTCGGTATCCGTTTCGAGCATGGGCGATAAAAGGACATTTCCGCTGTGACGCAGGCAACGTATGCGCCCTTGGGATGCGTGACACGGGACACAGTGCTGGTGAGCCCTCAGAGGGTTCCGCAGGTCCTTGGGGAGGCGGCCGATGCCGGCCTGGTGACCGGGAGACGCCGGCCGCTTGTGCTGACGACACCGCCACGACCGTGGGCCGGCGCGCGCGTGGGGGAGGGTCGGAGGGCGGGCACCGGCGGTACTCCGGTGGTCGTGGCCGGACCCGAAGCGGGTGACGCTTCACCGGGGCCTGCCGCCGGTACCCGTGGAGACGTGGCGACGTGGATACGATCAGCCGCGGTCCTGTACGGCCATCTCCGCGAGCAGGGACCAGTCCTCCTGCGGAAGCGTCATGTTGACGATGCGTGGCGTCTCGGCGAGGTGCGGCGGCAACGTCTGTTGCGCCGTGCGGAAATGGGCGGAGCGGACGTGCGCAGCACCCGCCTGCTCGTCGCGGAAGGCCTCGACGAGTACGTACTCGGTCGAATCGTCGACGCTGCGGGACCAGTCGAACCACAGGCAGCCCGGTTCGGCGCGTGTCGCCTCGGTGAACGCGGCCGCGATCTGCGGCCATTGGTCGGCATGCTCCGGCAGTACCCGGAACTTCGCGGTGATGAAGATCATTCAAACTCCTCGACGGGCTTCGTTCTGCGTGCGTCCATGGTCTGTGCGGTCCCTCGCCGTCGATGCGGTCGACGCGCCGAGGACGCGCGGCAGCGGTCCCGGGGAGCGGGGAGGTGTCACCTGGACGCGAGGGCGGCCGGGCTCGGTCCGTGCGGCCACGTCACCCGTACGGCGGTCCGCTCGATGTGGTGGTGGTCGGCCCGGTGGTGGGTCAGTCCGGTGGTGGGTCGTCCCGGCGGCTGCGCACTCGGCCACCACGAACCGTCGGCACCGGCATGGTGACAGCGGCCCGTCCGCGCAGGACGCGCATTCCGGCAGCCGACGCCCGCGGGTTGCCGCCGACGCACAAGCCGGGACCGGACGCACCAGCCGGGATCGGATGCGTGAGCCGGGACCGGATGCGTGAGCCGGGACCGGACGCACGAGCCCGACCTGGACGTACGAGCCGGGACCGTCGAACTGGCCGAGACCGAATCAGTCAGGACGAATCAGTCAGGACGAATCAGTCAGGGCGAATCAACGAGGGCGAATCAGCAAGGGCGAATCAGCCGAGGCCGAACCTGTCGGAGTGGAACCTGACGAACCGAATCAGTCGAGGTCGAACTGGTCGAGGTCGAACTGGTCGAGAAGGAAGTCGACCGGGGCGAGCCGCGGTGCGGCGGAAGTGCCGTCCGGGAGGGGCTGTTCCGCCCAGATGACCTTGCCGCGGGTCGTGTACCGCGTCCCCCATCGCTGAGCGAACTGTGCCACCAGGAACAGCCCCCGCCCGCCTTCGTCCGTGGTCGCCGCCCTCCGCAGGCGCGGCAAGGTGCCGCTGCCGTCCGAGACCTCGCAGATCAGACAGCGTCCGCGCAGCAGCCGCACGCCCACCGGCGGCGAGCCGTACCGGATCGCGTTCGTGACCAGTTCGCTGACGATCAGTTCCGTGGCGAACCCGGTCTCCTCCAATCCCCACCGCCGCAACGTCTCCCTGCAACGAGCCCGCACCGAGGGGACCAGCGCCGGGTCCGGCGGCACCTCCCACTCGGCCACCCGCGAGGGCGGGAACGTCCGGGTGCGTGCCGTGAGCAGCGCGATGTCGTCGGAGGAGTGCGACGGCTTCAGCGCGTCGATCACCGCCTGACACGTCTCCTCCGGGGTGCGGCTCCCGGACCCGTCCAACGCCCGGCGCAGCCTCTCCAGCCCCACGTCGATGTCCTGGGTGCGGTCCTCGACCAGGCCGTCGGTGTACAGCACCAGTTGTGAACCCTGCGGGAGGGTCAGCTCGGTCGTCTCGAACGGGTAGCCGCCCAGACCGAGGGGTGCCGAGGCGGGCACCCCGGCGCAGGTGACCGTCCCGTCCGGGCGCACCACGACGGGTTCCGGGTGTCCCGCACGGGCCATGGTGCAGACCCCCGCCACCGGGTCGTAGACCGCGTAGAGGCAGGTCGCCCCGGTCACGCCCTCGCCCTCGTGGTCCTCCGCCGCGGCACCCGTGTGCTCCTCGTCGTCCATGCGGACGACCAGGTCGTCCAGGTTGCCGAGCACCTCGTCCACGGGCAGGTCCAGGACGGCGAAGTTGTGCACCGCGGTGCGCAGACGGCCCATCGTCGCCGCCGCGTGCAGGCCGCGCCCGACGACGTCGCCCATCACCAGGGCCACGCGCGCCCCCGGGAGCGGGATGACGTCGAACCAGTCCCCGCCCACACCCGCCTCCGCCGGCAGGTACCGCCAGGCCACCTCCAGCGCGTCCTGCTCCGGCTGCCCCCGGGGCAGCAGACTGCGCTGCAGTGTCACCGCCATCGCGTGTTCCCGGGTGAACCTCCGGGCGTTGTCGATGGCCACCGCCGCCCGTACGGCCAGTTCCTCCGCGAAGGCGAGGTCCTCGGGCTCGAACGCCGGTGAGTCCGCCGTGCGGTAGAAGTTCACCACGCCCAGTGCCACGTTCCGCGCCCGCAGCGGGACGGCCACCAGCGACCGCAGCCCGCACTCCAGGGCCGTACGGGAGCGCTCGGGATCCTGTTCGCGCCAGCCGTGCGCCTGCCGCAGATCCGGCTCCAGCACGCCCCGCCCCTCCTGCAGCGTGCGCAGCTGCGGGCTCCGGGCCGAGAAAGTGATCACTTCGCCCGGCGGGTACACCGGCACCATCCGCTGGGCACCGCCGATGGCCACCCGGCGCAGCTGCCGCCAGCCCTCAGCGGTCGGCTCCCACCCGCGCAGCACCGCGGCGAGCAGATCCACCGTCACCAGGTCGGCGAACTGCGGCGCCGCCACCTCGGCCAGCTCCTGGGCCGTACGCCCCACGTCCAGCGTCGTACCGATCCCCACCCCGGCCTCGTACAGCAGCTTCAGCCGCTCCCGTGCGACCTCGGCCCGTCCCGAGACCGCCGCCAGTTCCGTGGTGTCCCGCAGGGTCACCACGCTGCCTCCGCGGTCGGACCGCGGGTACGTCGGCCGCTTGTTCACCGCCAGCAGCCGGTCCCCTGCCCGGTGCACCTCGTCGGTGACCGCCTCCGGCGACGACAGCAGGCGCAAGACCGGATCCGGCAGCCCCAGCTCCCGCACCGGGCGCCCCCGCACGTCCTGCGGCAGCCCGAGCAGTCGCGTCGCCTCGGGGTTCGCGAGCAGCAGTCGTCCGTCGGCACCGGTGATCAGCACCCCCTCACGCACCGCGTGCAGGACCGCGTCGTGGTGCTCGTACAACTGCGCCAGCTCCACCGGGGACAAGCCGTGCGTGTGCCGTCGCAGCCGTTGGGACACCAGTGTCGTTCCCGCCACGGTGAGCGCCAGCGCGACCGCGCCACTGCCGAGGATGATCGGCAGCTGCGGCAGCCACAGCGCCGACACGTTCCTGACCGTGAGCCCGGCGGAGACGAGGCCCACCACCTTGCCACGCGAGTCCGTCACCGGGACGACGGCCTGCACGTTCGTCCCCCTGCCCGCGGGCAGAGGGGGTCCGCCGGCCTGCTCGACGACGGTACGGCCGTTCAGCGCCGGTCCGATGGTGCCGACGAACTTCTTGCCGATCTCCCGCGGATAGGGGTACGTGTAGCGAATGCCTGTCGTGCTCATAGCAACGATGAAATCCATGCCCGTGCGCTTGCGCGCCTCCTCGGCCCGCGGCTGGAGCACCGCCGACGGATCCCGGCTCCGCAGGGCCGCGGCCGTGCCGGGGGCGCTCGCGAACGACTGGGCCGCGACGACCGACGCCCGTCGCCCCTCCTGGAGAGCGTCACGCGCCGCCTGGAGCACCATGCCCACCGCCGCGGCCACGACCAGCAGGACCACGATGACGACCTGGAGCAGGAACACCTGACCGGCCGCACTGCGCAGGTTCAGCAGGGAAGCGCGGCGTGCACGCGGGCGCCCGGCGGGCGGATGACGTTCCGGGCCCCCAAAGTGCCCGGAAAATAGCTCCATACACCCTTGATAACACCACTGCGGGCAGCCGGCGCCGGCGGACCCGGCGGATGGTCGATGCGCTCGGACGCAGGCACTTCCACGGAACGCAGACCGTTATGCCCCGATAAGATACTTCTGTGATCAGGACCGGACGGCCTAGGCGTCACCGCCCTCCCTACGGTGGCCGACGCGAGCCCGTGATGCTGTCCCCCGTGCTCCTCACCGTCGTGATCTCCGCCCTGGCCTTCGCCACCCCCCGGGAGATCGCCTTCAGCCGTCTCCTGCCCGTCGCACCCGCCATCGCGGCCGCGATGTGGCCCGTGGTCCCGACGATCCTGCTGGGGGCGTTCTGCCTGCTGGTCATGATCGGGCTCAGCCTCGTCTACACCGACCTGGGAACCCCGTACACGGCGGCCGCGATCGCCGCGGTCACCCTGGCGGCCGCCTATACGAGTCATGTCCGGCTCCAGCGAGAGGAGGCCCTCTTCCAGATCCGGCTCGTCGCCGACGCCGCCCAGCAGGTGCTGCTGCGCCCCCTGCCGCCCAGGGTCCAGCACGTCGAGATCGAGTCGCTGTATCTGGCCGCTCAGGAGCAGGCCCGCATCGGGGGCGACTTCTACGAGGTGGCCGACACGCCCTACGGGGTCCGGCTGCTCATCGGCGACGTGCGCGGTAAGGGCCTGTCCGCGGTGGGGGCCGCCTCGGCGGTGATCAACTGTTTCCGGGAGAGCGCGTACGACCAGCCCGACCTCAGGGGCATCATCCATCGCCTGGAGACCAGCATCGGCCGCTACAGCGTCGCGCTGCTGGACCCCGATCAGCCCGAGCACTTCGCCACCGCCCTGATCGCCGAGATCCAGTACGGGGGAGGACAGGTGCGGATCCTCAACTGCGGACACCCCCCGCCGCTGCTCATGCGGAGCGGAGAGATCCGCGTCCTCGAACCCACCGTCCCCTCGCCGCCCCTCAACCTGGCAGCGCTCCTCGGAGAGGACTACAACATCGACACCGTCGCCTTCGCCTCGGGCGACCAGATGCTGCTCTACACCGACGGAGTGACGGAGACCCGGGACCGTAGCGGCACGTTCTTTCCGCTGCCCGAGTGGGTCCGGCAGCTCGGCCCGGCGGCGCCCCGCGAGCTGCTGGACCGACTCCACCGGGACCTGCTCCACTACAGCGGCGGAAGGCTCGACGACGACATCGCGGCTGTCGCCGTCCGCTGCGGACAGGCCGGGGCGAAACAGGACTTCGCGTAGCCCGCCGGAGGCCGGCGTGCCTGTCCGGACGGCCGGCCGCCCTCCCGGGGCGCGTGCCGGTCCGGCTCCCTGTCCCTGATGTCCGGTGTTCGCGTGCTTCGTGACGCCCGGTGTTCGCCCGTGTCAACGACGCGTGACCTGCCGCCCTCCGGGTTCGTCCGCCCGCCGCGCCGCTAGGAGATGGCCAGCTCGGCCCAGATGGTCTTCCCCGACGCCGTGTAGCGCGTGCCCCACCGCTGGGACATCTGGGCGACGAGGAAGAGACCGCGGCCTCCCTCGTCGTCCCGGCGCGCTCGCCGCAGATGGGGTGCGGTGTGCGCGTTGTCGGAGACCTCGCACAGCAGGCAGCGGTCCCTGATCAGCCGCAGCATGACGGGCCCGGAGGCGTACCGGATGCTGTTGGTGACCAGCTCGCTCACCACGAGGGCCGCGCTGAACGACAGTTCCGCCAGGCCCCAGTCCGCCAGTTGGCGTTCGGTGTCCGTGCGGGCCCGCGCCACCATGGCCGGGTCGGGCGGCAGCTCCAGGTCCGCCACATGGTCGGCGCCGAGCCGCCGGGTGCGGACGAGCAGCAGCGTGGCATCGTCGGGCTGTGGGCCGGGCGGCCGGGCCGACAGGGCGCGGTCGCACAGTTCCTCCAGCGGGCATCGCTGCCAGGTGAGTACGTGGGCCAGACGGTCGATGCCGCTGTCGATGTCGGTGTGCCGGTCCTCCACGACCCCGTCGGTGAAGAACGCCACGACGCTGCCACCGGGCAGACTCAGCTCGACGTTCTCGTAGGGCAGGCCGCCCAGCCCCAGGGGCGGCCCCGGCGCCAGCGCGGACAGGGCCACCGAGCCGCTCGCGTCGGCCACGATCGGCGGGGGATGGCCCGCGCTCGCCCAGACGCACCGCCCGCCGACCGGGTCGTAGATCGCGTACAGACACGTCACCCCGAGCGTCTCGTCACCGAGCCCGTCGTCGGCATCGGGCTCCGAGTCCTGCGCGACCAGGCCGTCCAGCCGGGTGAGCAGCTCGGCCGGGTCCAGGTCCAGCAGGGCCAGCGTCCGTACGGTGGCGCGCAGCCGGCCCATGGTCGCGGCCGCGTGCACCCCGTGGCCCACCACGTCGCCGACGGTCAGGCCCACTCGGGCGCCGGACAGCGGGATCAGGTCGAACCAGTCACCGCCCACCCCCACACGGCTGTCGGCGGGCAGGTAGCGGTACGCCACGTCGACGGCGCTCTGCTCGGGCAGGTGCTGCGGCAGCAGGCTTCGCTGCAGCACCAGGGCCGCCGCGTGCTGGCTGGTGTACCGGCGGGCGTTGTCGATGCCGACGGCGGCTCGCTCGGCCAGTTCCACGGCGAGTGTCTGCTCCTCGGGCCCGAAGCGGTCGGGGTTGCTGCTGCGCCGGAAGGTGGCGAGGCCCAGGACCGCGTTGCGGGTGAGCAGCGGGACGAAGAGGGAGGAGTGCGAGGACTGCGAGGACCCAGGGGCGTGCAGGGACTGCGCGGCGGTCGGGTCCGCTCCGGCCGGCGTCCCGGGCGGGGAGGCGTCGACGACGGGGCGGTTGGAGGCCAGACTCTGCGCCTGTGGTGACGAGGGCGGGTAGGAGACGGGACTGGTCCGGAACTCCTCCGGTGTCCGGCCGTGCATCCGCAGCAGACTGTGCCCCGGCGCGGAGCCCGTGGGCGGCTGCCGCCCCTCGATGACCGCCGGCGCCAGGTCCACCAGCACCTCGTCGGCCAGCTGCGGTACCGCCACGTCCGCGAGCTCCGCGGCTGTGCGCCGCACGTCCAGCGAGGCGCCGATGCGCTTCCCCGCCCGTACGAGCAGCGACAGCCGCTCCTGGGCCCGGTAGCGCTCGGTGATGTCGAGGGACTCCTCGAAGAGCCCCAGCAGCTCCCCCCGGGCGTCGACCAGGCGGTGGTACGAGCAGGACCAGACGTGCTCGCGCCCCGGGTCGGCGGGGGCACGCCCGCGATAGTGCATGCCCATGATCGGTTCCCCCGTCGTCAGCACGTGCTCCATGATCTGGTCCTCGTCCGGAGGGTGGTGGCGGGAGATGAACTCGCCCTCGGGGAAGAGGTCCGCGGCCGGCCGGCCGACGTACTGGGCGATCCCCGCCAGCTCCAGATCGGTGGAGACGTTCCCCCAGACGACGCGCATGTCGGTGTCGAAGATCGTGAGGCCCACGGCGGACTCGGTCGCCAGCCCCTGGAGCATCGCCAGCTGCGCCTCCCAGCCGCGCAGCGCCGTCAGGTCGGCCGCGACCACGACGGTCGCGGCGGCGCCCCGGTGCGCGAGCGGGCTGAACGTCACGGCCGCGCGCAGGGTGCGGCCGTCCCGGCAGCAGAGGTCGAGGACCGTGCTGCGGGGCCGGTGCGCCTTGCACAGCTTGCAGAGGGTGGACAGGCGTTGCTCGGGGGTGGGCGCCAGCAGCCGGGCGGCCGACTCCCCGAGCACGTCCTCGGGGGAATGCCCCAGGAGGCGCCGTGCGGAGGATCCCCAACCGCACACCCGGCCTTCGGCGTCCAGTACCGCGGTGGCGGCCTTGGAGAGGTCCAGGGGGCTGTGGAAGTCGACGTTGGCGGCATTCGGAAAACGATCCATGGCACCGCTTCCCTTCGTGCCCCCTCAGGATCCCGTGCCGCAGGACGGACGACAACCGCACCCGTGATCAGGACAGGCCAGGTGGTAGGCGCGGGTCCGGTGGCCGGCGCAGGCCGGTAGCCCCCAGAGGAGTCGTCCGATGGGTGAGCCGCGTCGCATCGGAGCGGGGAGGCTTGCTATGCAACGAGTTGCATAGAATGATCGTCGTCATGGCGCTCGAACACGCGATCCTCGTGTCGCTTCTGGAGAAGCCAGGCTCCGGCTATGAGCTGGCCCGGCGCTTCGAGCGGTCCATCGGCTACTTCTGGACCGCCACCCACCAGCAGATCTACCGCGTGCTCAAGCGCATGGAGAACGACGGCTGGGTCGACGTCCGGGACGTCCCGCAGCAGGGCCGGCCGGACAAGAGGGAGTACTCCGTCGCCGACCTCGGCCGAGCCGCGCTGACGTCCTGGTTGCACGATCCGACCGAGCCGGAGAGCGTCCGCCACGACCTGGCCGTGAAGATCCGGGGCGCCGCCTTCGACGAGGACCCGTCCGCCCTGATCCACGAGGTGGAACGGCACCGGCAGGCGCACCGGAACCGGTTGGCGCACTACCTCGCGGGCCAGGAGCGGGACTTCACGGCGCCCGAGGCCGCCGGCGGGACCGGCCCCGGGGCGCCGCCCGACGCGGAGCGGGAGCTGCAGCACGTCGTGCTGCGCGGCGGTATCGCGTACGAGCGGATGATGATCGACTGGCTGGACGACGTGCTGGCCACGCTGGCCCGGTTCGGCCCGGCCCGCTGATCACCGCCGCACCTGCCGCCGTACTCCCGACCCGGCCCCCGGCACCGCCCCGCCCGGCCGCCGGCACCGATCCGCCCGGCCATGCCCCACCCGGCACCGATGTGCCGGCCTCGACCCGCCCGGACCCGCCTCGGCCGGTCCAGCCGTCCCACCCCGATCCGATCCCACCCCCGTCCACCAGCCGAAAGGCGTCATCCCCATGGCCGACCAGCTGCTGTTCAACCCGCGCACCTACGACCCCGAGCACTTCGACCCCGAGACGCGCCGCTTGCTGCGGGCCACCGTCGACTGGTTCGAGGAGCGTGGGAAGCGGCGGTTGATCGAGGACTACCGCACCCGCGCGTGGCTCGGTGACTTCCTCGCCTTCGCGGCGAAGGAGAACCTGTTCGCCACCTTCCTGACACCGTCGTCCGCCGCGGGGGAGGGGGAACCGGACAAGCGGTGGGACACCGCCCGCATCGCCGCGCTCAACGAGATCCTGGGGTTCTACGGCCTCGACTACTGGTACGCCTGGCAGGTCACCATCCTCGGACTCGGCCCGGTCTGGCAGAGCGACAACGCCGCCGCCCGCGCCCGCGCCGCCGAACTCCTCGACCAGGGGGAGGTGTTCGCGTTCGGCCTGTCCGAGAAGGCGCACGGCGCCGACATCTACTCCACCGACATGCTGCTCGAACCCGACGGCGACGGCGGCTTCCGGGCCACCGGCTCCAAGTACTAC
This sequence comes from Streptomyces sp. NPDC107654, assembly GCF_055639035.1. Taxonomy (NCBI): domain Bacteria; kingdom Bacillati; phylum Actinomycetota; class Actinomycetes; order Kitasatosporales; family Streptomycetaceae; genus Streptomyces; species Streptomyces sp. NPDC107654. The sequence continues at coordinate 27,197 of NZ_JBVKBI010000028.1, read as the reverse complement.
ATAGGCAACGGCAACGCCGCCGGACTCGTCTCCGTCTTCGGCCGCCGTACCGACGTCGAGGGCCCCGACGGTTACGTCTTCTTCGCCGCCGACAGCCGCCACCCGGCCTACCACCTGGTCAAGAACGTCGTCGACTCCTCGAAGTTCGTCAGCGAGTTCCGCCTGGAGGACTATCCCGTAGCGGCCGAGGACGTCCTGCACACCGGCCGTGCCGCCTTCGACGCCGCTCTCAACACGGTCAACGTGGGCAAGTTCAACCTGTGCACCGCCTCGATCGGCATCTGCGAGCACGCGATGTACGAGGCCGTCACCCACGCCCACAACCGCATCCTCTACGGCCGCCCCGTGACGAGCTTCCCGCACGTGCGGCGCGAGCTGACCGACGCGTACGTCAGGCTCGTCGGCATGAAGTTCTTCAGCGACCGCGCTGTGGACTACTTCCGGTCCGCCGGCCCGGACGACCGCCGCTACCTGCTCTTCAACCCGATGACGAAGATGAAGGTGACCACGGAGGGCGAGAAGGTCATCGACCTGATGTGGGACGTCATCGCGGCCAAGGGCTTCGAGAAGGACAACTACTTCGGCCAGGCCGCCGTGGAGATCCGCGGCCTGCCGAAGCTGGAGGGCACGGTCCACGTCAACCTGGCGCTGATCCTGAAGTTCATGCGCAGCCACCTCCTCGACCCGGTCGAGTACCCCGGCGTCCCCACCCGTCTCGACGCGGCCGACGACGACTTCCTGTTCCGGCAGGGACCGGCGCGCGGCCTCGGCGCGGTGCGCTTCCACGACTGGCGGCCCGCCTTCGACGCGTACGCGCACCTGCCCAACGTGAGCCGCTTCCGTGAACAGGCCGACGCCCTCTGCGCGTTCGTCGCCACGGCCGCTCCCGATGCGGAGCAGAGCCGCGACCTCGACCTCGTCCTCGCGGTCGGCCGGCTCTTCGCCCTGGTCGTGCACGGGCAGCTCATCCTGGAGCAGGTCGCCCTGACCGGACTCGACGAGGACGTGCTCGACGAACTCTTCGCCGTCCTCGTCCGGGACTTCTCCACGCACGCCGTCGAACTGCACGGCAAGGACTCGGCGACCGGACAGCAGCAGGAATGGGCGTTGGGTTCGATCCGACGGCCGGTCGTCGACGAGGCACGCACCGAGCGGGTCTGGCGGCTGGTCGAGGCGCTGTCCGGCGCGTACGAGATGGCGCCGTAGACACGCCGTACCCATCCAAGGAGCACCTCACGGGGGCCGGGCCGCACGGGCCCGGCCCCCGGCCGTTCCGAGCCCTGCGTCTCAGCGGAAGTCCGCCCCTTGCGGGCCGAGGTCTCTGCCGCTGGTCACCTGGCCCGTCCGCAGTATGAGGGCACAGCGAAAGGACGCCACGACGGCTCCCGCCATCGCGTACTGACCCATGCCTGACACGAAGCCCGCCCTCGACGACTTTGCCGCAGCGTTACCTACCCCACATGTCGGCCGAGGATTGAGCACTCGTTCGATCCGTCCCGTTGACCCCGGTAGCTGCTGACCGCTGCCCGGCTCGGGTCACCCCTTGCCGTCCGTCAACTCGTCAACGGAGAACGGCCGCTTCATGGACTACTGCGTTCCGTGCGACCGCACGCTCAACGGCGCCGTCACCTGCCCCGAGTGCGGGGCGTACGACTCCGGCATGGCACAGCCGAGCGAGAGCGGAGACGGTGCTCCGGTCGTCGACGTGGCAGTGCCGCACGTCCGCTTCGACGGGGAACCGGGCTTCTCCGAGGCCACCCCTCCCGGCCCGCCGACTCCGCCGCAGGATCTGCCGGCAGACGGGTACGACCGCCCGTCCCGGCTGAGGAAATACGCCGTCCACTCCGTCGTCGCGGTCGCCTTCACCATCCTCGGTGGCGTGACCACCGCCTCGGTGCTGCTCCAGTCGACAGCCCCGCGAGCAGCCTCACCTCCCGAGTCCTTCTCCGCGGAGCCCGAGGTTCCCGTCACGGACTCCCCGGCTTCACCGGAGCGGCCCACCCATCCGGCGCGAAGCGGCGTCCGAAACCGGAACGGTGACGGGAACCGGCGCCCTGGACCGACCCCACCTCGCGACGAACGACCGGTGCCCTCGCCGTCCGCCGCCACCACCACCACCATTACGCCGCCACCAGCGAAGAAGGCGCCCACTCCCCGTCCCTCCAACAGCCGCCGTCCCAGCCCGCCCGCGCGAACGGCAGCCCCCTCCCCGCGGCCCTCCGCCAGCCCTACGGGCGGCGTCAGCCCCTCTCCCACCAGAAGCGGTTCACCGAGCTCGTCGCCTTCACCCGTCCGCTGACCACTGACCCCGCTTGCTCGTGCTCAGGGCCGCCCGTGTCCGGGCGACGGGCGCACGGGGCGTGGCAGGGGCTGACGCCAGTCGCCCAGTGTCGTCCGGAGGAACTGGCGGGCGAGAAGACGTATGTCGTCCCACGCCGGATCTGTGGCCAGGGCGTCCGCCCACAGGCCGACACGGCAAGCGGCGTCGGTCTCGTCCAGGCGCCGGCTGATGGCCCGGACCTCGCGAAGGCCCGCGTGATCGAAGGCTCCGCGTTCCGCGAGGCCTTCGGAGACGCGGCACAGCAACTGCACCTCTTCTACGACGGACTCCGCCTCCAGCTCACCCTCCGTCAGCCAGGCGAGCTGATCCGGGAGGTCGGCCGCGAGGAGGGCCGTGAAGCGCAGCGTCCAGGTGCGCAGGTGCGCGTCGCCGAGATGGTTCATGCAAGCAGGATCGCACCCAGCCCAGGCACAGAGCAGCGTGCCGGAAATCTTGTCCGATCAAGTACTGGGGATGGGGGGCTCAACGGTGATCATTACGTCTCAGCGTGAGGCATATTTCCTAGCCCGGCCGGAGTCGACGCCTCCTTCGTGGCGTAGATCACACAGACTTCCGGGAAGGTCGTCGGCTAGTTTCCTGTTCGGACAAGTAACGACGCTGCAGCTACCGCGCGTCCGTTGGCACCCACTTCCTCCCACCGAAAGAGATCACGATGTCGAAGGCATTCGAGCCGTACGAGCTGGGCGGGAAGCGCCTGGCCAACCGACTGGTGATGGCGCCGATGACCCGTAGTCGCGCCTACGGCCCCGGCCAGAGCCCCACGCCGTTGATGGCGGACTACTACGCGCAGCGGGCCTCCGCAGGGCTCATCGTCACCGAGGGCGTCCAGCCCTCCAGGGTCGGTCAGGGCTATCCCGACACCCCCGGCATCCACACCGCCGGGCAGGTCGCGGCCTGGCGGCAGGTGACCGACGCGGTGCATGCCCAGGGGGGCGTGATCCACCTGCAGATCATGCACACCGGACGGGTCGGCCACCCCGCGCTGACGGGCCTGCAGCCGGTCGGCCCCTCCGCCGTCGCGGCCGCCGGGCAGGTGTACACCCACCAAGGCCCCCAGGACTTCGTCACCCCGCACGAACCGACCGACGCCGAGATCCGCGCCACCATCGCCGACTACGTCACCGCCGCCCGCAACGCCGTCCAGGCCGGCTTCGACGGCGTCGAGCTGCACGGAGCCAACGGGTACCTCATCCACCAGTTCCTCGCCCCGAACAGCAACCGGCGCACCGACGCATGGGGTGGCAGCCCGGACCAGCGCATCCGCTTCGCCGTGGAGACCACCAAGGCCGTCGCCGAAGCCATCGGCGCGGACAAGGTCGGCTTCCGCCTCTCCCCGGGCAATCCCTACAACGACATCGACGAGTCCGACACCGCCGACCTGGAGGCCACCTACACCGCGCTGGTCGAGGCCCTCGCCCCGCTGAACCTCGCCTACCTGCACCAGCTGGAGGCCCCGGGCGTACGCGACCTGACGCTCCGGCTGCGCAAGGCCTGGCCGACGACCTTCATCCTCAACCCCTTCACCGGCCGGGAACCCACCGGACCGGCCGAGCTGGAACTCCTCGAGAACGGCACCGCCGACCTGCTCGCGTACGGCGCCCTCTTCCTCGCCAACCCCGACCTGCCCGCCCGCCTCGCCCGGGGCGGCCCGTTCAACACCCCCGACCCCGCCACCTTCTACGGCGGCGACGAGAAGGGCTACACCGACTACCCCACGCTGGAGGAGGCTGACGCCTGACCGTTCGGCGACAGACCCGAGCCCGCCGGGCAGGCCGCGCCTGAGCAGCGCATATCCTGCCCTCAGGATGCGGCCGAGGGGCGCACGCGGCAGTCGGTCCCCCGTCGGCTGCCGCGGTCGGCCCGGGCAGGGACGGCCACGCGGGAGAGAGCGGAAGACGCCCATGGAAACCGAGGCAACGCCCCAGGTCCCCGAGACCGGCGAACTGCCCGAGGCCGCACGCCGCGGGCCCATCAGCCACGCGATCTTCCGGGTGGCCCGACTGCACCGCATGCTTGCCGGCCAGCTGCTGCGCGAGGTCGGACTGCACCCGGCCCAGGAGCTGGTCATGATGCAACTGTGGGACCGCGGCCGGATGCGACAGACCGACCTCGCCCGGCACGTCGGCGCCGACGCGGCCACCATGACCCGCACCATCCAGCGCCTGGAGAAGGCGGGCTTCGTGCGCCGCGTGCGCTCCACCAGCGACAAACGCTCCGTCCTGGTCGAACCCACGACCGCCAGCCAGGCCCTGCGCCAACAGGTCGAAGACCTCTGGGGCCGCCTTGAGGGCTATGCCGCCGGCGACCTCACCGACGCCGAACGCGGCGAGAGCCTCGCCGTCCTCGAACGCCTCGAAACCAACCTCGCTGCCTCCGCCAGGGAGGCCGACCCGCCCGCACGCCCCGGCGAACCCGACGCACCCAACGCCTGACCGTGCGACCGGTGGGCGAACAGGCGCACCGCGTACAGCACGAGCCGGGTGCGTCACGCGGCACATCCAGCGCCGCGCACCGCGCGAAGCGAGGGCGACCGCCGGAGCCGGTGACCGTGTTCGACGTGGGCACCGCTCACGGCCGGGCGATCCGAAAGCGCCTCGTGCGAGCCGCGCAGGCTGCCGGCTGACGCTGGGGACCGCACCGACTCGGGCCGGGTGGAGGGACGTTGACCCCGGACACGTAAAGTCGACTACCGACCAGTCGCCTCACATGACGGAGGAAACATCCATGTCCAAGGTCCCGTTCGGCTCCCTGGCCGCCGCGATCGCGGCGCTCGGGACGGTACTCGGTGTCTTTGCGCTCCAACTACGCGCAACCGGATACCAGCAGTACGTCGAATCAGTGGCCAACTTCAGCGTCGTGATGTACGTGACCGCGGCTCTGATCGTGGTGACGTGGATCCGTGACGGTCGGCCGTACTCGAACTGAGTGTTCGGCGACAAGGGTGGCGGGCGCGGAGCCGGTGCCTCGGCGCCCGCCACCCTCGTCCGGCTCGCCACCTCGAACAGATCGTGGGGGCGAGGGAGCCGTGGGTGGTTCCCGTTCGTGGTGCAGCCGGCCGGCGAGTACGGGGTGGAGATCCTCGACCTGATCAGGCACGGGCTGGCCGACCTCGCTGTCCCAGGCTCGGCCCGGCGCAGGCTCTACGGGGAGTTCATCACGCGCGACCCGCTCTTCTTCGCGCGTACGGAGCGACGAGTGGTGAGCTACTGGTCGCGTTACCACCGTGGGCAGTACCCGGTGTTCGGGACGTACCCGGGGGCCGCGCTCATGGAGGAGTTCCGGGCCGCCGCGTCGGAACGGTCGGGCGCGCCGTGGCTGCGCAACACGCCCCCTCCGTCGGCGGGTTCGGCCGCCGGGCTTGCCTGAGCGGTAGTGGCCGTCCCCGTCCGCCCAGGGTCTGCTGACGGCCGGGACTGACCGCGCACGCCCACCGGTGCGCAGTGTTCCGTCCCGGATCGCCTCCTCTCAGCGCCGGACTTCCCCGGCTCCGAGGGTATGGAGGAGACCGTCCGCGGTGAGGGCGACAGCAGGCTTCCACGCCCTTCCGGAGGCTGATCACGAGGGCGTACTCTCCTTGCCGCGCACAAGATCTTCACACCGGGTCAGGGGGAGACCGCATGCAGCACCGTTCCACACCGCTCGCGACGACTCTGGGGGCGGCGGCCCTGCTGTCGACGGCCGTCGCGTGGGGCGCGGCGACGATCCGGAGCGACACCGGCCCGCGCCTCGACATAGTCGTGCCCCTGGTCCTTGCCTCGCTGTTCGCGCTGGGCTGGTTGCTGGCCTCCCGGTCGGCCCCGCTCGCGGAACCCTTGCCGGCGACCGCGCCTGTCCGGAAGACGGCACCCGGCAAGCTGGGAGCGGTGCGCCGGGACTGGGGGCTCATCGCAGCGGCCTACCTCACCGTGTGGGCACCCAACGTGGCCGCCTGCGCCGCCAACGAGGGCCGCGAGTCGCTGCTGGGTGACCTGCTCGTCGTGCTCACGTTCATCCTCGGTGCCGCGCTGTCCCTGTGCAGTCTCTCCCTGTTCCAGAGCTACCTCGATCCCGCGCAGCGCATGCTCAGGGAAGACGCCGCCGCGGGCAGCGTGCACGCGGTTCGGGTCCGGTTCGGTACCCCGGTGCGGGAGACGTACCGGTACCCGACAGGGAAGGGCGTCGGCCGGATCGGCGTCAGGTCTTCGTACTACATCGAGCTGGTCCCCGAGGGCGAGTCCGACGGTCTTGGGACCGTCCGGCTCCGTACGACGCACGCCGGCCACAGCGTCATCGTCAGCGAGAAGCACCTCACCCATGCCGCTGCCCGGCTCGTGGGCCACGGCGGCTGGTTGTGCTGGCCCACCCGGTGGCGCGACATCGCGGGCACGGAGAAGGAGCGCAAGGTCGCCGCCGCGTTCGTCTCCGACTCCGGCCATGTGGTCTGGGGCGTGACGCACGAGGAGGACTACACGCCCTACCTGCGCCAGGGTGCCGCCCCGGTGTGCGCGACCGATCCCGCGCTGACTGCCACTCCGCTTCCCCGGCCCTCCCGGTACTTCCCGAAGGTGCACGGCTGGCACCTGGGTGTCGCGGCGGTCGGTGCCCTCCTCGCCCTGCCGTTCCTGCTGGACGTCGTCCCGTACTGGGCCGGCCTGCTGCTGAGCGTGTTCTCCGGGGCGCTGGGGCTCTTCGCGGGGATGACGTTGGACGGGGTGGGCGTCGACCAGGAACCGTGGAGCGTACGCGAGAGACTGCACCCCGCGCTGCGGTAACGCGGCCCGGTACAGGCGGCGTTCCCCGTCGGGCGCCCCGGGGGAGTCACAACCCGCATGCGCGGCGGCGGAGTCGGTCACTCGTGACGGGACGCTCCCGCCAGGGCTGCGCCCACGCAGGAGGAGGAAAGTCACCCGTCCGGACGTCGGTGCCACCGGTGTCCCGGAAGTGCGCGGGCGCTGGTGTCGGCGGTCGATAGCGTGACCGTTGTGATGGTGGGCACTGAAGCAACCCGGTTGGTCATCCTGCGTGGCAACAGCGCCTCGGGGAAGTCGTCCGTCGCGGCCGGACTCCGCGAGAGGTTCGGCCGCGGCCTGGCCCTGGTCGGCCAGGACAACCTTCGCCGCGTCGTACTGCGTGAGCACGACCGGCCCGGAGCGGCGAACATCGGCCTGATCGACCTGACGGCCCGCTACGCCCTGGACGCCGGCTATCACGTCGTGGTCGAGGGCATCCTCCACGCCGACCGCTACGGCGACATGCTCGCCCGGCTGCGCGCCGACCACCTGGGCCCGACCCACGGCTACTACCTGGACGTACCGTTCGGTGAAACCCTCGCCCGGCATGCCACCAAGCCGATCGCGGACGAGGTCGACGAGACGCAACTACGCGACTGGTACCGACCGCTCGACCTGCTGCCCGGCGGCACCGAGACCGTCATCGGTGCCGACAGCGCCCTGCACGAGACGATCGACCGCATCATGCTCGACACCGGCCTGGCCCACCTGCCCGCACTGGACCGCTGATCAGGCACCTTGGCGACAGATGTGTCCGTGACGGCGCCGAGCCGAGCGGACCGGCGACCGCAGTGCCTGCCGCACCTGGCCTGGTCCCCAGCGGATACCACTGGAGCAGCCACCGGCTGGGAGCCGGCGTCGTGGACCTGTCATGATCTCTCCGCCATGCTGAACGTACCCCTCATGGGAGGCGCGCCGCCTCTCTATGCTGCTCTCACCGATGCCGTACGCCTGTTGTCCGAGGTTCAGAAGGTGTCCCGTGCCGATGCTCCAGCGGCGCACCGGGAACTCCGCGAGGCGCTGGCCGCCTCCCTCAGGCGTATCGACCCGGACTTCCGCCTGAAGCCGCGCATCGCCCCCGTACGGCAGGGGCCTGCCGGAGTGCTTGCCTACCTGCTCCACGAGTCGGATCGACTGGCCCAGTTGGCCAGGGTGACGTCCGAGGCCCAGGGCAGGGGTGCCGGGGAAGAGGCCGCGTGGACCTCGCTGGTGTTCATGCGCCACTCGGCACCGGAGCTCTCTCGGATCAGCCGCCGTGCCTCGCCCGAGCCCCATCAGGGCGCCAGAACCACGATCTTCGACCAGTTGCCGGGCCTGTCGCTGCGCGGACTCGTGCCTGTCGCGCTGTCGATGTCCCGTGCGACGCCCGTGCAGGCCCGCCGGGAAGTGCTGCGGAAGGCCGAGGAGTCGGGGCTGCTGACAGCCGCCGAGGAGGACCTGGCCGGATCGGCCGACGACGGGGAAACAATCGAGTACTTCATCCGTCGGACCCGGACCAAACAGCGGTGGGCGGCCCCGTTGTGGGGCGACACGGCACAGGAACAGGAGGCGTCCGTACGACCGCACGTGCTTTCCGCGACCGCCGAGCGTGCCCTCGTCGCCGAGCTGGAGAACGACGCCGCCCGGGCGGCCGGCCTGGACGTGACGCGCTTGGTCCTCCTCCGCTCGCGGTTCGAGGCCGGTGACGCCTCGCTGACCTCCGAGGACCTCCGGAACCTGTCGCACGCTGCCGTCAGGCTGGAGCAGCACGCCGCCGACACGGAGCGCGAGACCCCGCAGAGCCGTGCCGCCCACCTCGTCAACGTGCACGTGTCGATCGCCCGCGAGAACTCGGACCGCTTGACCACCGAAGTGGCGGTGGAGATTCTCGCAGCGTGCGACAAGGCGCGGCAGGCGGTCGACCTGCGAGAGGCCTCCGAGGCGGCGGCGAAGGAAGTCCGCGAGGCGTTGCCCGGCCGCAAGCTCCAGATGATGTGCGAGGTCGACTATCTGGAGCACGTACAGGATCAGGTCCGCCAGGCTCTGGACGGCATTCCGCACAGCCTCCGAAGCAAACGCAACGTGCTTCTCGACCCGCCCGTCTCCGATGCCACGGCTGACACGGCGTTGCAGCGGCTCGACGAAGTGTTCGGCGGGACATGCGTGTTGCAGCAGTTCAGCTCCGGCGGCGCCGTCATCCGCATTCCCCGTCCGAGCCGGTTCGGGATCCGCTTGCGGCGGGCCCGCACCTGCGACTGCGGCCGGCACGCGGCGCTGCGCATGCGGGAGAACGGAGGAGAGGAATGACCGTTCCCTTCCTCCAGCGGCTGAACAGACACCTGGCCGACACGGCGCAGATCGCCTGGTGTGAACGCCGTTGCGAGGGCTGCGGCTCCACGCTCGATCCGTCGGTCCTCGACGACCACTGCCGGGAGTCCTGCCGCCCCGCCGAGAGGCCCGTGGTCCCCGCGTACGTGACCAGAACACCGGCCGCCCGGATCCACAGCTTCCGACTGACGTCGGCCGCTCGCGCCCTGCCAGGAACGAATTTCGAGGACGTCGACCCGCTCGCCGTCATCGAAGCGGCCGGCTGGCGCTGCGAGCTGTGCGGCGGTGAGATACCGAGGCATGTCGACCGCTACCACCCGCAGGCGGCGAGCGTGGACCACCACCTGCCGCTGGCCCTCGGCGGTCACCACGTACGCGGCAACATGCGCGCCGCTCACCGACGCTGCAACATCAGCAAGAACGCCACACATCCCGACGATCTCACCCGCGACGAGTCGCTGTCGTCTCCCGTCGAGGCCGACGGGTGCCGGTTGACTGTCGAGGAGGAGGGGACGCGGCCGGCTCCGGCCGTGGTCCCGCAGACCGGAGCGAGCTCACGCCAAGTGCGGGGATCGCAGGGGGCCATGGAGGCCGCTGGCCCGAAACGGTGAGCAGGAGGATGGCCGTGGTAGCCCTCGCCGGCATGACGAAGACGCCGGCGCGGAGTGGGCGGTGGTCACCTCCCACCTCTCCGACGAGCCGGAGCGGGCGGCGGTCGACGGGCGGGTCACCGGGGTGTGCAGGTCCCGGTTCAGCACCCTGCGAGACGGTGTGCGAGGCGGATCAGATCTGCCAGGCGCAGCACTCGTCCGTCGAACCCGGGGAGGGGGACATGGAGGGGCTGGGTCCAGCGGGCGGGGATCGCGTCCGGCCCGTAGTACGCCCCCGCGAGGCCTCCGGTCACCGCGGCGACGGTGTCCGTGTCACCGCCGAGGTCGATCGCCGCGCGCAGTGCGTCCTCGAAGCTGGTGGTGGTGCGCAGGGCCCAGACGGCGGAGCCCAGGCAGGGCCAGACGGCACCGTTGAACTCGGTTGCCTGATCGGGGTGCCAGTCGGGCGCGAGGACGGTGGCGTAACGGTCGCGGTGGTCGGGGTGGACACGAACCAGGATGTCCGGGAGCGCGGTGAGAGGGTCGGTGTCCTCGAACGTGACGCGGATGAGTTCGTGGAAGATCGCGGTTCCCTCCCAGGCCGCGCGGTCACCGTGGGTGAGAGCGGCGATGCGGCGCGCGGCGTCCATGGTGGCTTCTTGGCCGGCGGCCGCGAAGTGGACCGCGGAGGTGGATGCCCGCATCAAGGAGCCGTTACCGGCTGCTCGTTGGTTGACCTGGAAATGGATCACGGCGGCGAGATCCCAGGGCATGCCGTTGGTCAGGACGTCTTCGGTCTGCAGGCCGATGTCCTTCGGTTCCGATACGGCCCACCGCTGGAACCTGGCGAAGACGTCCGGCAGGTCCAGTCCGCCCCGATCCAGCAGGGACTCCGCGACCAGAACGGCCATCTGCGTGTCGTCAGTGGCCTCACCGGGATCCCAGCCGCCGCCTCCGCCCATCTCGCCGCCGGCACCAGGCACCGGAAACCGCGCGGAGAACGCTCCCTGGGGACCGAACTCGAAGGGGCCGCCCAGGGCGTCACCCACCGCTGAGCCGACGACGACGCCGACGGCCCGCTGCTTCCGCTCCATCCACGCAGGTTACCTGCTCCGCGGTGACGGCCGCGTGGCGCTCTTCGACTTCCCCATCGCCCAACTCGCCCACACTTCCGGCACTATCACGGCACACGCCCGACACCTGCCGACCGTGTGCCCCACCGAGCATGCCTCGGTTTCGTTCCTCCCTCCCGGCCATCGCGGACGGACCACGAACGGGTGTTGGACACGTGGACAACACGTCACGGTCGGTTGCCCAAACCATCCGGCACCACTTCTCGCCGTGCCGTGCGATGGCGATGGTGGTAGGAGACGGTGACGGCACGGAGCAGGGCCCCCAGGGGACCAAGGACGGCTACAGGTAGAGGACCCCGATGACGGTGGCGCCGCAACCGGTCGGATCGGGATGAGGGATGGCCCACCACACGGCGAACGGCGCCCACAGTGCGGTCAACGCGACGGCGTAGAGGCCGGTGACCGGCGCGTGACAGCCGGGGGGTGGGCCGGGCGGCCACCGAACCGCGGGATCCGGCGGGGGACCGCCTCGCCCCAGGGCCGGACCAGACCGAGCGTCAGCAGTGCGAGCGCCTCGCCGGCCGGACCGAGGCCGATCAGGTACGCCACGCCCCACCCGGTCACGCCCAGGGCCGCGTAACCGGCTTCGGTGCGTCCGGCCGGGTGGCCGGTCGCGAGCACGATGCGCCAGATGCCGGTCCGCACCGCGACCATCGCGGTCAGGTGGGCGGCCCGGACCGCCCAGCAGGGCGCGGGCGCGGAGGTGTCCTCCTGGGTGAGCATGAGCATGCCGGGTTGCTGCCGTGATGCCGTCGGCCTCGGGAAGGAAGCCCGAAGGGGAGCTGGGGAGGAGGTTCGCGCCGGCGCCTCATGCCCGGGGGGAGGGCTCCTCGTCAGGATGAGGCCCTGGGCGGTGCCACGGCGTATGCCGACCGGCCCGGGGACGTACTCGTCCGGTGTGGAGGTGGTGATGATGACTGTGATGGTGTCTGGGCCCGTGGGCGGTGACGGTGTCCGGACCGTGGGTGACGTCGCCGTGGCGTCTGCTGGACGATCGGGTGGACAGCGGTGGTCACCCCGGGCCGGCGAGGGGCCGAGTCGGAGGGTGGTCGCAGGCCCACCCCTGGCCGCGCGAGCTGCCGGATGCGTCGAGGAGGCGATTCTTGCCGGGCACGTTCGGCACATCTTCGGCCTGCTGCCGGGCCGCTCCGGGTGCCCGTTGAGAGGGGCTCCGTCGGCCTGGCCGCTGTGGCGGGGCTGCGCTGCCGGCCTGCCTACGGGGGTCGGAGATCGTCCCGGTAGGCGGCCTGGGTGCGGTAATCCGTACCGTACCCAGGCCACCCGGGACGTCAGCTGCTCACTGGGACGACCGGGGCCCCGCGGCGCGGTGGAGGCGATTGGCGATCGCGAGCCCCAGCCCCTCGTCCGTCGGCAGGGAGGCGACGATGAGGTCGCACCCCTGCTGGTCGAGCTCGCGGAGGAACCCGTACAGCCCGCGCGCGTAGGCGTCCAAGGACTCGGGGAGGGCCACCACGGCGTGCGCCTTGACCGGTGCGTCGGCGAAGGCGGGGGGAAGGAAGACACCCACCTGGTGCCCCTGCTCCTGCGCGCGCCCGGCTTCGGCGACGACCTCCTCCGGCTCGACGAGGACGACCCGGGCCCGCGGCGCGTAGTGCGACGGGTGCTGACCCGGCACCCGGACTTGGCTCGTGGAGGGCACTTCGACCGGGCACCCCAGCACCGCTTCGAGGCTCTCGCGGGTCACCCCGCCGGGCCGGAGGATGCTCGGGGTCTCGCCCGTGACGTCGACGATGGTCGACTCGACGCCGACCCCGCAGGGTCCGCCGTCCAGGACGAAGTCCACGGCATCACCGAGCTCCGCCCGCACGTGATCCGCCGTGGTGGGGCTGACCGAGCCGAAGCGGTTCGCGGACGGAGCCGTGACCCCGCCGCCGAAGGCGGAGAGCAACGCGAGGGCGGCGGGGTGGTCGGGCACGCGCACGGCCACCGTCTCCAGGCCACCGGTGGCTTCGAGGGGTACCTTTCGGCCGCGCCGCAGGACGAGCGTGAGGGGCCCCGGCCAGAAGTGTTCGGCCAGGAGGCGCGCCGTCGCGGGCACCTCCTCGACCCAGTCGTCCAGGTGCTCCGCGCCGCCGATGTGGACGATCAGCGGGTGGGAGGGCGGGCGCCCCTTGACCTGGAAGATACGGGTGACGGCGGCGGGGTCCTCGGCGTTGGCGCCCAGACCGTAGACGGTCTCCGTCGGAAGGGCCACAAGACCTCCCGTACGCAGCACCTCGGCAGCCTTCTCGATGTCACTGGCTGTTGCCATCACCCTCGTAACCCTCACTGTTCCGACTCCTTCGCACACGATCCGCCCGGCCGAGGTGACCACAGACCCGGCGGCTGTGCGCGCCCTGCCCGGTGACCGACGACGCGCATCGCGGTGCTCCGGCCGACCCGCACGGCGCCGCTCCCGGCAGGCTGCCCACACGATAGTGCGGACGGGCAGCGTCGGACATCCTCGGCCGACGCACGGGGTGCTGTCTGCGTGGGTCAGCCGGGCGTGCGACACCTCGTGGGTCGCGGCCTGGGCGCCGCCGGTGGCGTACGGGCCGACGTGTGCTCGTGGCGGTACGTGCGTCGTCGCCGAGTTTATCCCTCTGCCCCAGGCCGGAGGTGCAGCGCTGATCGTGGCCGCCGGTCATGTGCAGGGTGTGGGCGGGCTGCCGCGCTCGCCGGGAGTCACGCCGGTGGCGCGGCCGTCCGTGGTCTCGTCCGTCCCGCAGCGGATGGCGCGGGCCACTTCATGGCTGGCTCTCGGACGAGGAACTCCGGTGGGGGCGTCGTGCAGGCGACCGCCGACGATCTCGGACCGGGCGCGGTGACGACGCGGCCGCACCCGTCCGTGTCGGCATGCCTGTTTGACCTTCACATGGGTCTGCGCATGCCAGGTGACTACCATGGGCGGGTACTCGCCGCCGCATGGGATCTTCGAGCTCTGCGGTGCTGCTGGTGTTGTTCGTGATCAGTGCGGCCGTCATCTGGTATGCGGGCATCAAACTGTCCGACACCGCCGACGTCCTGGCCGAACGCCTCCACCTGGGCAGCGCCCTGGGCGGACTCATCCTCCTCGCGATCGCGACCAACCTGCCCGAGCTCGCCATCACCGTCTCCGCGGCCCTGGCGGGCCAGCTCGACGTCGCCGTGGGCAACATCCTCGGGGGCATCGCCATCCAGACCGTCGTCCTGGCCGTCCTGGACGCTGCCGGAGTCCGTCCCAGGGCACCGCTGACGCGTCTGGCCGCGAGCCTGCAGCTGGTGCTGGAGGGCGCGCTCGTCGTGGTCGTCCTGGCCGTGGTGGTCATGGGTACCCAGCTTCCCCCCGGTCTGCATGCCGTCCGGCTGGCCCCGGCGTCCGTGGCGATCGCCGTGCTGTGGGTGATCGGACTGGTGCTCCTGAACCGCGCCGGCCGCGGTCTGCCGTGGCGCGAGGGCGGTGACGCCCCGGACAGCCAGCCCGAGCCGCGCGGCCACTCCCGTGGGAAGAAGGAGAAGGCCGCCACAGACCAGGGCGTCGGAACCCGCCGCGCCGTACTCGTGTTCGCCGCGGCGGCGCTGGCGACACTGGTGGCGGGCGTGGTCATCGAACGCAGCGGTGAGGCGTTCTTCGCCCGCCAGGGCTTGAGCGGGGTGCTGTTCGGCGCGACCGTGCTGGCCGCGGCCACCTCCCTGCCCGAGGTCAGCACGGGCCTGACCTCCACGAAGCTCGGCGACTACCAGCTCGCCGTCAGTGACATCTTCGGCGGCAACGCCTTCCTGCCCGTGCTGTTCCTTGCGGCCGCCGTCATCTCCGGCAAGCCCGTCCTGCCGGCCGCGCACGACACCGACATCTACCTCACCGCGCTCGGCATCATCCTCACCGTCATCTACATGACGGGACTCGTCTTCCGTCCGCGCCGACAGCACGCGCGGATGGGCATCGACAGCGTCACCGCCGTCATCGTCTATCTCGTCGGCATCGCCGGCCTGGCCACCATTGCGACGTGAACGGAGGCGGGGGCGGAGGAGACGGTGGTGGGGGGTGGGGATGACCTTGCCGGTGCAGTGTGCGCCGGACCGGCCGGATGAGGCAACCATCGCGGGCCCCGCCCTCGCGTGCTCGACTCGCACACGTGTCGGGCCCGTGGGTGTCGCATCCTCGTGTCTGCCCCAGCTCGCTCGGAACCGGCTCCAAGCCGGCTGCGCGCAGGGGTGCACATGCTGATCGGTCTGCTCGGTCTGTCCCATATGGAGGGCGGTGAGCGAACGGGGTGCCGGTACTCGCGTACCGGCACCCCGCAGTCCTCGCTCGTCAGCCGGGCCGACTCCCGTCAGAGAGCGGGTGGCGGCTGCGCCGACGCGACCGCCGTCGGCCCTTGGCCCCAGCCCTCCGCCAGGCCTGTTCGAACGCCGCTCTCGCGGTCACGCAACTGACCGCGCGAAGGCCAGACGGACCGGCTTGTGAGCGACCGTCGGGGCTTTCACCCCGCTCAGGGCTGGCGGCGACGGCAGACGATCCAAGCGGCGACCGCCACACCGGCGGCGGCCAGGAGCAGGCCGCGCTTGTCGCGGGCCATCTGCGCACCCTTGGCCGTCTTCTCCCTCAGCGGCTCGGGCGCCTTCTCCTGCCACACCTGGCCGGCCTGAGCGGCCTTGGCCCGAGCCTGCCCGGCGGTCTCAGCTGCCTTCTCCCTCACCGTACCGGGCAACTTGTCCTGCAGTTGGCCGGCAGCCTGAGCTGCCTTGTCCTTCAGCTCCGCGGCCTTGAGCGAGGCCTGTTCCTTCAGCTCGTCCGCCCGGGCGGTGACATGTTCCTTGACCTCTGTCGCCTTGTCCTGGGCGCGGGCCTTCACGTCGGTCTTGGCCGCGAGGGCCTCGACGGTCCGGCCGAGCTCCTGGCGGGTCTTCTCGGCCTGCTCGCGCAGCTCCTCGGGGCTGTCGGCGGTGGGCTCGTCGTGGGGCGGTTGGGTCATCGGTGTGCGCTCTCCTTGATCTCGGCCACATCGGCCTTCACGTTCTCTACCGTCTGCTCCGGCGCGGGCGGTGCGGCCTGGTCGACCTGCTTCTTCCCACTCATGGCCATGACCGCGGCGATCACACCCAGCCCTGCGGTGACGATCAGTGCAGCGGCCCACACCGGGAGCACGAGTGCCAGTGCGGCGATCACGGTGGCCACCAGAGCCTGCAGCATCAGGAAGCCGACCAACCCGGCTCCGCCGAACAGGCCACCGCCCTTGCCGTACCGCTTCCCCTTCTCTTTCATCTCCGCCTGCGCCAGGCGCATTTCCGCGCGCACCAGCTCCGACAGCTGCCGCGAGGCACGTTGCACCAGCTCGCTCACCGGCT
Source organism: Streptomyces sp. NPDC107654 (assembly GCF_055639035.1). Lineage (NCBI taxonomy): Bacteria > Bacillati > Actinomycetota > Actinomycetes > Kitasatosporales > Streptomycetaceae > Streptomyces > Streptomyces sp. NPDC107654. The sequence continues at coordinate 10,729 of NZ_JBVKBI010000028.1, read as the reverse complement.
CCTGGTCAAGCGGGCCTGCGGGCCCGTGGCCAGGACGGTCTGCGGAAGACGGCTGGGTACTCGACACGGCGATCACCTCCCGTCGCTCTCTGATACGAACCGGGCTGTAAGCGCCCGGCATAGGCTGACCGCGCGAGTACCCCGACGCCGTCAGTTCAGCCGGGCCACCGGCATCGGGTGTCGCCGACACGGAGACCGTCGCCGACACGGAGACCGTCGCCGACACGGAGACCTGTTACGGCTTACGGCACGGGGACCCCTTACGGACAACGCACTGACGAGGCCGATGCCCGCTCCAGCCGCGACGTAGCTCGGGTAGTGGGCGCCGGACTGCACAGCCTCCACCGTCTGTGGAAGGGAAGGTCGAGGAATCGGGGCGGCCCGCCCTCGACCTCGTCGTGAGGGATCCACAGCTGCCCGAAGGCCCCGCCCCGCCACCCGCGGCCCTCACCGACGCGGAGGCACACCACAGCTGCGCGCTCTCCGCGGCCTCCTCCACAGCCGAGAGCACTCTGCCCACCCGTTCGGGGGACGCGGGACGCCGTCTGCCGTGTCAGTACCCGGTCCGTTCGGCGCGACCCCACCGGCAAGCTCGTGACCTCCATCTTTCCGCCCCGCTTGAGGTCATGCCGCGGGGCGGACGCCGCACGGGCACAGGGTTCGCGGACCGATCCGGAAACAGTGAGCGGGTCCCGGGTGCCGCGCAGGCCGCGAACGGCCGGATCACTCCCTCGACCGCTCCCGCAGCCGCTTGGCGTATGTGCCGTTCCCGCCTGCCGGCAGGCGGGAACGGCCCGATCGGCTTCTCCCCGTCCCTCGGTGACGTGCTTGCCTGCGCGTCACCACCGTTCTCCTGCCGGATCCGCTTCCCGGCGGATCCGGAACGGCCGGCTGTCAGGACGGCACGGCGGGGCACCTGGTGCCTCGCGGCGGCACCGCCAGGTCGGTGAGGTAGCTGTTCACGGTGTCCTCCATGCACGGGCCGCTCGTGACGCTTCCGTGGCCCTGGCCCTCGTAGGTGAGGAGCACGCCGCCGCGACCGAGCTGCCGGGCCACCGAGACCGCCCACGGGTAGCCGGTGGCGGGGTCGTGCAGTGCGTTGGACACAAGGATCGGCGGGGCACCGTGTGCGTCCAGGCGGTGTTGCGGATTGGCGGTCGGCGCGCCCAGACACGCTGCTGTCATGTGGATCGGCAGCAGGTAGGGCAGGTCAGGTGCGGTCCTGTTCATCATCTCGACGAGCGAGGCGTACTCCCGGTAGTCACGCACGGGCAGGTGCCAGTCCGAGCAGAAGACCGGGGTGGCCGGATGCAGCGGCGCCGTCGAGGTGGGCGACGCGGGCAGCGGCTTGCTCGCGTCCATCCCCGCGATCGCCGTGGCCAGGCCCGCGTAGTCGGCCTCGTAGAACTTCCGGAACGCGATCTTGTTGACCAGGTCCGACGACGACAGCGGGGTGCCCGGCTCCGCCGGATCTTCCAGCTCGCCGCGTCCGGCCCGGACCAACAGGTCCTGCCAGACGACGCGGACGTCGCGGCCGTACAGCGCGCAGTCCGCGGCACCGTCGCACCACTTCAGGAACTCCTGGAACGAATCCTCCGCCGTGGCCGCCTCGGACCGCAGGAAGTCACGGGTGGTCGGGACGCTGTGGTCCATGACGCTCTCCAACACCATCGCGCGTACGCGGCGGGGGTAGGCCTCGGCGTACTGGGCGCCGAGCAGCGTGCCGTACGAGCTGCCGTGGAAGGTCAGTTTCCGCTCGCCGAGGGCGGCTCGCAGGGCGTCCAGGTCCCGGACCGTCTGGGCGGTGTCGAGGTGGTCGAACACCGGGCCGGTACGGGCCCGGCAGTCGGCCCGGAGCCGCCTGTTGTACGCCAGGGTGGCGTCGAAGTCCGTCTGGCTCCTCAGCTCCGGTGACGGCCGCTCGGCGAGCAGGTCGCCGGAGCAGGCCACCGGGTTGCTGCCGCCCACGCCGCGCGGGTCGAAGCTGACGATGTCGAACCTGCGGCGGACCTCGGGGCTGAACCGGTTGACACCGCGCACCACCATGCCGACACCCGAGTCACCCGGCCCGCCGGGGCCGAACACCATCGAGCCGACGCGTGCGTGGGGATCGGTGGCCTTTCGGCGCGCCACGGCCAGGTCGAACCTCGGTCCGTCCGGATGCGCCCAGTCGACCGGCACCGAAAGAGTGGCGCATTCGGCTCCCGGTTCCGCCGGGGCGTCACACGCTGCCCACCGCAGGGCCCCAGTGGCGGACGGTGACGCGTGGACGGTCGGAGCGGCGGCGAAGCCGGTGATGCCGGCCGTGACGACTGCCACGGTCATGGCCGTGCCCCGTGCGGCGGCGCGCCGTAATACGGATCTGCCCCTGAAAGGCATGGATCCTCCTCGTGAAGAGAGCGGTTGTGTCGGATGTGCGGACCCGGCCGGGGCACCGTCGTCACGCTAGGTGAGCCGACGCCCGTGTGGTGCCCCTGTCAGGGGCTTTTCCGGGTCGGCTCGGGGACCCCTCAGGGGCGATCGGCGCGCAGGGCGAACAACGGTCAGGGTCGAGTCAGGGGCAACGGCAGGAAGCGGCACTTCGGCCCGGTCGGGCTCGCGGTGGCGCGGATGACCAGACGGGCCACGGAGCGGAACTCGTCCCCCGACTACGCCGAAGCACTGCCCGGTGGCCGTCGGTTCTGGTCGCGGTAGTCCCTGGGCGTCAACCCGTAGGCGCTGCGGAACAGCGCGGGTGAAGTCGGCGGCGCGGGGGGAATCAGCCGGAGTCCCGGGAGACATGAGTGAGGAAGTGGGCGACCAGCGCCCCGACTCCCTCTCCCCCCGACAGCCGCCGCGTGATCAGTGAGTCGAGAGCGTTCTCCGGCGGCGGCAGCAGCTTGCGGGGTGTGAAGAGCCCTGTTCGCAGGACCCTGTCGGGGCGGTGGGTCACTGCAGGGGAGTGGGCAGAGACGCACCTGCACCCGACCCGGTACGTTCCGAAGAGCCACGCCGAGCGGGTCGATAAGGCCCCCCGGGCTGGTCGGCCGGTGGAACCGGTGACCCCGAAGACGCTCCACCCGGCGCGAACACCCCCATGGCCGACCGCACCGCGGGGTGGGCGAGGTGGGCCGCACCGATGGGCGACCCGCAACGGGATGGAGGCCTGGTTCACAGTCCTCCAGTCGGCTGGCCCCCGAGTGGCGAACCAGTAAGGGTTCTCCCCGTGGCCCTTCGTCCTCGGACGTCCGAGGACGTGCGCCCGGCAGTCAGGACGGCTGGACCTGGTCGAAGAGGGCGAGGGCTTGGGCGGGGTCCGGGCTCACGAGGCGTTCCAGGCCGGCCGCGGTGATCCTCGCCCACTTCTCGGCCCGTGCCCACATCTGTTCCTCGAAGACGCGGACGGCCCCGTCCAGGTCTCCGGGACCGGCGGCGATGGCCTCGGCGAGTTCGGCGCCTTCCAGCATCGCGAGGTTCGCGCCCGCCCCCAGCGGGGGCATCAGATGGGCGGCGTCACCCAGCAACGTCACTCCCGAGACGTGCGGCCAGGTGTGGGGCACGGGCAGGACGTGGAGGGGGCGGTGGACGAAGGCGGTGCCGTGGCGGAGGAGGTCGAGGACAGGGGCGGCCCAGCCGTCGAACAGGGCCGACAGGCTCGATCGCACGGCCTCGACATCTGCCAAATCCAGGTTCGTGTGCCAGTCCAGCGGCGCACGGAACCGGGCGTACACCTTGACGTGGCCGCCGCTGTTGCGCTGGGCGACCAGACCTCGGTTCACGCCGTAGACGGCCACGGAACCGTCGCCGATCAACCGGGCGAGGTCGGGATGACGGGTGTCGACGTCGTCCAGGGAGGTCTCGACCGAGGTGACGCCGGTGTAGCGCGGCGTCGCGGACGAGACTGCCGGGCGGACCCGGGACCAGGCGCCGTCCGCGCCGACCACCAGGTCGAACGTCTCCTGTCGCCCGTCTGCGAAATGAACCCGTACGCCCTGCCCGGCCTCCGGCACCACCTGCGTCACGCGCCGTCCCCACCGGACGTCGAGGGGGCCGAGCAGCAGGTCACGGAGCTGTCCGCGGTCGATCTCCGGATTGGCCCGGTCGTCTGGACGGGGTCGCCAGTCGCGCAGGACGGTCCCGTCCGTGTCCAGGATGCGCATGGCCTGGCCCTCGGGGCGAGACAGCGTCCGGAACTCCGCCAGGAGTCCCGCCTTGTCCAGTGCGAGCTGACCCAGCCCTTCGTGCAGGTCGAGCGTGCCGCCCGGGGGGCGGGCGTCCCGGGTGGGATCACGTTCGAGAACGGTGACCGGGTACTGATGGCGGTGCAGGACCCGGGCGAAGGTGAGGCCGGCAGGGCCGCACCCGACCACGGCGATACGTCGTCTCATGCCGATACACCGTATTGATCTGTACGGCGTATCGCAACGGTACGGTGTTGACATGACTGTGTGGGACCGTCCGGAGCCGCCGACTCGACCCGTGCCCCTCGACCGGGAGCGGATCGTCGCCGCCGCCATCGCGCTGGCCGACGAGGGCGGGCTGGAGGCGGTGTCGTTGCGCAAGGTCGCTGCCCGGCTGGACGCCGGTCCGATGCGGCTGTACGGATACATCTCCGCCAAGGAGGAGTTGTTCGACCTCATGGTGGACGAGGTCAACGCCGAGATCCTCCCCGAGGAGCAGCCTGGTGACTGGCGGGAAGCCCTGCGAGTCCTCGCCCACCGGACCAGGCAGGCCGCTCTCCGTCACGAATGGCTGGCCGACCTGCTCGGCGGCCGCCCACGCCTGGGCCCGAACGGCCTGGCCGTGGCCGAAGCGACGCTGTCCGCCTTCGACGACCTCGCCGACATCGACACGGTCATGCGCGCCGTGGAGACTGTCAGCGCCTACTACACCGGCGCGATCAGGCGAGAGATCGCGAACCTGCGGGCCGAGCGTGACACCGGCCTGTCCAAACGTGACTGGCAGCGCGCCTCGGGCCCGTATCTGACGAGGATGTTGGCCACGGGCCGCTTCCCGGCGCTGACCAAGGCCGTGTACGACGGTACGGACGTGGAAGCCGAGGAGTCCTTCACGACCGGCCTTGACTGGGTCCTCGACGCCGTGGCCGCCCAACTCACCAGGCCGCCGGCATGACGCTCAGCTCCTGCCCCGTATGAGCGCGGCCAAGGCCGGTTGTAGGAGCGGGCTTCAGGCCGGTTGTCCGCAGGTCGCGTCGGCTTGGGCCGCCGGCCAGGCGCGTATGCCGCCGGTGGCGGGGGAGTTGTGGAGATCACCCCGTGACTCCCGCCGTACAGAGCGGTGTTCGACCGGTACCCGTGCCGTGGTCGGCGCGTGATCGTGGGGCTGCCGGGTCGGTGAACGCAGGGCGTGGAGCATGCCGGGTGCGTGGTCGGCGAACCGACTGGCCCGCCGTGGCGGTGCGTACGGATGCGCATGGTCGGGGCGGCGATGCGGTCGCCGGATGGCACCGTGCCGCCAAGGGCCCCGATCGGCTTCGCGAGTTGCTGTACGGGAGGCCGGGGCAACGTCCGGTGCGCCGGCGGTCAGGACCTCGACTGCCTCGGCCCCATACCGGTGGGCGGTGGTCGTCCCGACGCCGGAGGAAAGGCGCCACGGCGCACCTCGAGAGCGCCGCGCGTCTCTTCGCCGAACGCGCGGGCCGGCGCTCACCCTTGCGTCTCCTCGGAGCGGGTGTGGCCGCCGGAACCGTGGCGTTGCAGAAGGCTCCGGGCGGCCTGTACGAGCGGTGCGTTGCCCCGAGCGGGGGCCCCGTCCGGAAGGAACAGCGTGTCCTCCAGGCCCACCCGGGTGTCGACGCCCAGGACGACGGCGGTCTCGAGCACCGGCCAGGCCGTGTCGTCGGCACCGTGGAGCAGGACGGGGGCCGGGACGAGGGCCGCCACCTCCTCGGTCATGCGACGGCCGATGCCGGGCGCCTGCCGGACGGGAATGCCGGTGATCTCCACCAGGACGCGCAGGACACGCTCCGCGAAGGGAGACGAGGCGAACGAGCGCACGGCGTCCGTGCCGGAGTACAGGCCGGCCTCGATGCCGATGCCGCGTTCCACCATCGCCTCCGCGACCAGGTCGGCACCCTCCTCGTGCCAGTTCACCGAGGCGTGGTCCGGCAGGGTCGTCCAGGCACGGACGAGGTCGGCGCGGCGGCGGGGGTCCGGTTCGGCCCAGGCCCCGGTCGTGACGCCGACACGGACGTGTGGCCCTACGGCCTCCCGGACGGCCCGTAGGGCAGCCTCTACGGCTGCGGGGTCCAGGGTGTCCCGGCCGTCGGCGTCCCTGGGGTGCAGGTGGATGTCCTCGGCCCCCGCGTCGACCGCTCGGCAGGCCTCGGCCGCCAGGTCTTCGGCGCTTACGGGCACCCAGGGGCAGTCGCTGGTCCGACGTGATCCGTTGAGACAGACTTGCAGCATGGCCCGCACTCTTCCACGGCGTGGGGAGAGAGGTGAGAGGGCGGGCGATGCGGCGGTGTCGATGACGGCCCGCGTAGCCGACCGCGCGGGGCGCGCCCGCTTCCGCGAGCCGCTCCGGCCCGTCCCGACTGGCCCGGCCACCCTGATAACGGCAGCCGGTACGCGACATCGAGCCGGCGCGGTACTTCACCACGTGAGTGCGCGCGTACGGCGCCATGGCCGGGCCGACACCGCAGGCGGGCCGGTTCCGATCAGCAGCACGTGTCGTCTGTCCACGCCGAGACAGCCGCGGCGCCCCGACGGACGGCTTCTTCCCGCTCCCGGGCGAGCTCTCCGCAGGCCGCTGCCACGTCCGGCACACCGCCCGGTCCCTCGAGTGCGTCGTGCACCCCGGTCCGCAGCCAGTCGGCCTGGTTGTCGTCAGCCTCGGCAGCCGCGCGAGCGATGAGCCTTACGGCGGCCACGGTGCCCACCCGAGCCAGGGCCTCTGCCGTCTGTCGGGTCACCGCCGTGTCCTCGTCGTCCAGCAGCAACCCCAGCAGCGCTTCCGCGGCCTCAAGAGCATCAGCGTGGGAAGCAAGAGCTCGCCCGGCGTGAACGCGTTGCGTCCATGAAGGAGACGACGCCTCAGCCAAGGCCGCTTCCCATCCCTTCATCATCTCTGGCACGACCAGACAGTTTCATGCCCTGCGAAAAACAGCCCACTTCGGGCCCCGGTTACCCACACACTCGATGAGGAACCGAGGACGTCCCTGCCGCCGAGGCCGGATCATGAGGGAACTGACCGATGTGATAAACCAGTTCGGCTCAGCTTGCACCGCCCGATCCGCAGCCTGCCATCCGAAGAAAGCAGACGTGACCGTGTTCCATGAAACCCCCATCTTCAGCCGCCTCGTCGCCGAACGCGGTGACGTCCCCACCCAGGTACGCGGTGAAGCCGACCGCATACACCGCGACCTGGCCCGGGTGATGCCCTGGGTACCCGCGTCCGACCTGCCCGCCCGCGCAACGCCGGACAGACCGGCATGGTGAGGGCACGCACGCTTCCGGCTCCCGCCCGCTCTGGTCCGGTGCGCTGCTGCCGTCGGGACGACACCGGCGCCCGGGCGGGAGGGTGTGCACTGTGACAATCACCACGCAGCACGCCCGGACCTCACCCACGAACAGGCCCTGACCTGCAGATTCGACAGGGGCGACAGCGGGTACCCACGCCAGACCCGAGGCCCTCGTCGGTACGGGCCGCAGCTCGCGGCTTCCTGGCCGTCCATCGCCGGCGGCCAGACGTCTCTCCCCCCGGACCGCCGTCGCCGGTAGCGCGACGCCGACACGTCACCCGCCTGCACCGCCGTTCCGGGGCGGCGGCTGCCCGGACGCGCAGCGACCGACACCGCCCGTCCTCTGCTCTCGACGCCGACGCCGACGCCGACGCCGACGCCGACCGGCGTGGCTCAAGCCCATGTCCAGGCCCATCCCCATACCCATGCGGCGGTGTGAGTCCCGTCGACCTCGCAGTGTTTTCCGTCCTCGAAGGCGCGCGAGTTCTCTGTGCAAAACCGTCGATCACGGCCTCGGCGATGACCTCGGCGCATCGTGGCCTTCAACACAAACAACTCGTCTCGGGATGGATACACGCCTATAACTGGTTTGGGACTAATTGCGCCTCAAAGCGCTCAGTTCGCAATTTGTGCAAAACCAGTGGCATGGGAGAAGCGTTTGATCACGGTACGTAAACGACGCACCGGACTGGTGACCGCGGCCGGCGTACTCGGCGGCGTACTCGCAGTCACGGCCCTCGGCGGTACCAGCAGCGCTGCGACCGGCCGCGATGACGCCGGAAATCGCCCGGAACCGCAGGCCCAGGGCCAGGCGGGTCAAGCGACCGCCCAGGATGCTTCGGACGCCCGAATAAAGATCACATCCAGGGACGGTGCCCACCAGGTCGCGACGGAGGAACCCGTCCGGGTCACCGTCAGTAACGGCAAGCTCACCAAGGTGACCATGACCGCCGTCGCGACCGGTGCCGAGATCCCGGGCACCTTGTCCGCGGACGGCCTGTCTTGGAAGCCGGACGGCCGGCTGGCGCAGGCCACCAAGTACCAGATCGCCGCCGAGGCCGTGGACACCCAGGGCCGCTCCGCGACCGAGAACGCGACGATCACCACGGTCTCTCCGGCCAACGACTTCATCGGGCATCTCTCGCCCCTGAACGGATCAACCGTCGGCGTGGGCATGCCGGTGACGTTCAACTTCGACACGGCGATCAGTGACAAGGCCGCCATGCAGTCGAAGATCCAGGTCAGCTCCAGCAGCGGCCAGCGGGTCGTCGGCCACTGGCTCAACGACGGCCGCCTGGACTTCCGCCCCGAGAAGTACTGGAAGCCCGGCTCCACCGTCACCGTGAAGCTCAACCTCAACGGCGTCCAGAAGACGGTCACGTTCAAGATCGGCCGGAGTCAGATCAGCACGGTCGACGCCGCGACGAAGAAGATGACCGTCGTACGGAACGGCAAGACGATCAAGACCATCCCGATCTCGTCCGGCAGCCTGGAGCATCCGACGTACAACGGCCGGATGGTCATCTCCGAGAAGTTCTGGCACACCCGTATGAACGGCGCGAGCGTCGGCCTCACGGAGAAGGACGGCAAGCCCTCCTACAACATCGCGGCCGTGCCGCACGCCATGCGTCTGACCGACTCGGGCACGTTCATCCACGGCAACTACTGGAGTGCCGACTCGATCTTCGGCAAGGCCAACACCAGCCACGGCTGCGTGGGACTGCAGGACGTCCGGGGCGGAGGCGACGGCAAGCAGCCCGCCGCGTGGTTCTTCGACAACTCGATGATCGGTGACGTCGTGATCGTCAAGAACTCCGGGGACAAGGCCAAGCTGGCGCCGGACAACGGCCTCAGCGACTGGAACATGCCGTGGAGCGAGTGGGTCGCGGGCAGCACGACCCACTGAGCCGGCCTGCTCCCGGTGTCAGGGGCAGGGCATCGGCGCCCAGCCCTCCCGTCGCCGCGGCCCCGTGGTGGGCTGCGGCTCGGATCCCCGGGGCGCTACCGGAGGCGAGTCCTTGGTGAGCCGCGGTGGCGTTGGGTACGGCGCGGCACGTCGTCGTCGATCTCCGGTCCGAGGGCCCGATCGCGGATCGCGTTGCTGGGACGGCCGCGCAGCAGCCGGCGGAGCTTCCGCCCTGCCGCCCCGCTCGACCGGTGTCGTCACGGCTGCCGTGGTACATCGTCCTGGACGAGGACGGACTTGGCCGGACCGGCAGGCGCCGGCCCTGCGCTGCGGCGGACCGGGAGTGGACCGGCACAGCGGTCGTCGCCTCCTGTCACCGGAGGCCGAGGGCGCCGTGCGGTGGGGCAGGCCGGCGCGCTGACCGGGAAGCTCGCCGGGACGTGGGTACCGCCTCGATAGTCTCCCCGGCGTGATCGACTCATATGCGAGTTCTGACGATGCCGCAGTAGCGACAGCCGCGGCGCGGGCCGGCGCGAACGTGGTCCGTGCCTTGTACGGCCGGCATCTCTCCCGAACGGACAAGGGCGCAGGGGACTTCGCCACCACGGCCGATGTGGAGGCCGAGAAGACGATCCTCGACGTCATCCGTGCCGCACGGCCCGACGACGCGCTGCTCGGAGAGGAAGGCGGCCGGCAGGGCGGCGCCGACGCAGGACGCCAGTGGTTGGTGGATCCCCTGTGCGGCACGTTGAACTACGCTGCCGGCACCATGCTGGTGGCCGTGAACGTGGCGCTGCGCAACGGAGCTGCGGCGGTGGCCGACCCGTTCAGCGGCGAAGTCTTCTTCACCGACGGGGTGACTGCCCGGGTGCGGAATACGGGGTCCGGCGACGCTCTGCTGACACCCTCGTCCGCTACTCGGTTGGTGGACGTCAACCTGGACCCGCCGTTCCCGAGTGCGCCGGAATTCCAGGCCGTGGACCTGTTGGCCCACCCTGAGTTCGTCAAACGTTTCCGGCCGCGCGTCGTCTCCACGACACTGGCGCTGGCCTGGGTCGCCGCGGGCAAGCGCGCTGCGTATGTCACCGACGGCGGTGACCTCTCCGAGAGTGTTCATTTCGCGGCCGGCATCGCTCTGTGCCGGGCTGCCGGCTGCGTGGTCACCGGGATCGACGGTGCCCCGATCGGTGAGGCGGCTCGTGGTCTCGTGGTCGCCGCCGACGAGGAGACCCACGGGATGCTCATGTCGTGGACAGGCAGCCGCAGTTACTGACCTTTGCGGCGTGTTGTCGTTACGGGCTGACGATGGGTGATCGTTGCGGTATGCCGGTTGTGTGAGATATCCGCAGGGTGGTGGGCTG